>NZ_SJZH01000039.1:0-3890 GCF_004959785.1 Tabrizicola sp. YIM 78059 | reverse complement strand
TTCCTTGCAAACCGAGCGGCATCCACAAAAGAAGGTTAAAGGCATCACGCCGGAGGCGATGGCGCGCATGGAGCAGGAACTCGCCCGGCTGCAGGAGGGGATCGCCTCGATCCAGGACACCTACGGCGAGGACCACCTGCATCTGACCGTGATCAAGGGCTATGTCGGCAAGCTGCTCGGGAACGCGCGGGTCGTGCGCTATCTGGCGCAGAACCATCCCGAGTTCCTCGGCGAGTTCCAGACCATCACCGAGATCACGCCGGCCGAGGCCGAGTAGCGGCCTGTAGGTCAACGACGGGGACCCGGACCCAACAAGCGCGGGGACCGCAGGAGACGCCGGACTGTGGGCCGGATCAAGCGCGGCGGTGGGGATGGCGGCGAACCCGCTCGGAGCCCACCAGGCCGGCTCGAGTTTTCGCCGGCCGCGCGGTCGCGCATGCGGCTGCGTTCCATTCGGGGCGTGTCGGAGACCGGGCCACTCCGGCACGCCCATTTGTCCACTCGAAAAACATGGTGAATCCGCGACGTCCTGAGGTAGTGCGTTGCGGCTCTCTGCGAAAAGAGAACATATAAAAAACGAAACAGGCACAAAAGAATAGAAATTCATCCATGCGAGTTTTTATGCTATTGATTCCATTGTGCATCGTAAGAATGTGTGAGGTCTGCGTAGCCTTTGGGGTCTCTGCGCATTTCGGAGGGAATGAGTCATCGAAAATCTCGGCTCAGCGTTTCGCCGTCGCGCGTTGGCCGAGGGCCACGAGCACCCTCGTCGCGGCGCGATCATCAATCGTTTTCTCTCGCCTACGCAGGTCCGGGGACGACCAGACCGGGCGCGCAGTTCGTCGTCTTGGCGACCGCCGTCGCCAGGCCAGCAGCAATGCGCGGATGTGCGCAACCAACTGACTTGCCTCGCATTTCCTTTCAGGCCTTCGTTTGGACGCAACCATACCGAGTTGCTCAAACGGAGGATATCATGAAGCGCAACTGCCTGACGCAGAAGGAACTCGCCGACCGCTGGACCATCTCGCACCGCACCCTCGAACGGTGGCGGTGGGCTGGCGAGGGGCCGGCCTACATGAAACTCGGAGGGCGCGTGGTTTATCGTGTCTGCGATATCGAGGCCTTCGAGCTCGAGGCCATCAAGGCAACCGCGGAGCAGCAGGTCCAGCTCGCGTGACGAGACAGTCGCCCCTCCCGACCACAGGACGCGCGGCAAATCTCTGATTTGCGACGCATTTCGATTGCGCCACATCACCCCCTCGGCTAGCCTCACCTCAGGCCCAGTAAATGGGTGCGCATAGTAAACATGCGCATGGCCGAGGCGGGAGCGCGACATGGAGCGGGACAGGTCGGAACTGCGCTGGGGCGTCGAGCAGCGCCTCGAGTTCATAGAGTTCCGCCTGTTCTGGGAGGGACATGTGAACCGCAGCGATCTGATGGACCAGTTCGGGGTCTCGGTGAACCAGGCGTCCACCGACCTGAACCGCTACATCGGAATGGCGCCGGACAACATGGTCTATGACAAGAGCGCGCGGACCTATGTCCGCGGCTCAGGCTTCCGCCCGCGGTTCCATGAGCCCGACGCCAGTCGCTACCTCGCCCAGCTGCGGTCGGTCGCCGACGGGATCCTCGACCGCGACGACTCCTGGATCGCCGATCTCCCGCCCTATGCGGCCGCTCCGACGCCCGTGCGCGGCGTCGATCCGGCGACTCTGCGCTCGGTCGTCACCGCCATCCGCCGGTCCGAGGCGATCGAGGTCAAGTACCAGTCCCTGTCCAGACCAGAGCCGCGCTGGAGGTGGATCGCGCCGCACGCTATCGCATTCGACGGGTTCCGCTGGCATACGCGGGCGCTCTGCCTGACCGATGACTGCTTCAAGGATTTCCTGCTCTCGCGGATCCTCGAGATCGGCGGGACGCGTGAGAGCGAAATGTCGGCCGAGAATGACCGCGACTGGCACTCCGAGGTCACCCTAGAGGTTGGCCCTCACCCCGATCTCTCCGAGACACAGGCGAAGGTCATCGCGCTCGACTATGGCATGCGCGGCGGCAAGGTGAAGATCAAGGTGAGGCGCGCGCTCCTCTACTATGCGTTGAGACGGCTTGGGCTCGATACGGACCCGGCAGCCCGGAAGCCACAGGATCAGCAGATCGTCTTACTCAACCGTGATGAAATTTTGACTAGTGCTCGGCCAAGCGACGGGCAAAGGCGCGCGGTATGAAAGAACGGATTCACGATGAAGACCATGCCGAAAGAATGCCACCAAAGATTTGCGAGGTCTTGGAGTGACTAGGCTCGAAGACATTAGGAATGGAGCGTCGATTGCTGGCGTGGTCCCGAACCAGACGGTTGAAGCGGTTTCGGTCGAATGGATCGGCGATCAGGCGATCAACCTTGTGTACCGGGTGCCCGGCGGCAGCGTTTCGGAGACCACCCTATATCGTGATGACGAGCACCGGCTCTCTGTCGAGCAAAGAGGTCGAGCTTGGTCCTTCGATGCCGACGCGAGTCTTCTGCGGCTTGTCACCGAAGCGAACCGGATCAAGCTTGCGCATTACTTCGATCCGTATCTGGCGATCCACACGAGCCTCGTCGACCCGCTTCCGCATCAGATCACGGCCGTCTACGGCGAAATGCTGCCGCGGCAGCCGCTTCGCTTCCTGCTTGCCGACGATCCGGGAGCAGGCAAGACCATCATGGCGGGCCTCCTGATCAAGGAGCTGATCGCGCGCAGCGATCTCGAACGCTGTCTGGTCGTCGCGCCCGGCAGCCTCGTCGAGCAATGGCAGGACGAGCTGGGAGAGAGGTTCTCGCTCGAGTTCGACATTCTTTCTCGCGACATGATCGAGACCTCGCGTTCGGGCAACGTCTTCAATGACCGCAACCGTCTGATCGCTCGCCTCGATGTTCTCGCGCGGAACGAGGATCTCCAGCAGAAGCTCGCTTCCTCTACGGAATGGGACTTGATTATCTGCGACGAAGCTCACCGCATGTCGGCGAGCTACTTCGGCGGTGACGTCAAATACACCAAGCGATACCAGCTGGGCCAACAGCTCGGCCGAGTCTGCCGCCACCTGCTGCTGATGTCCGCTACGCCACACAACGGCAAGGAGGAGGACTTCCAGCTTTTCATGGCGCTGCTGGATGGCGACCGCTTCGAAGGGCGCTTCCGTGACGGTGTGCATTACGCCGACAGTGCCGACATGATGCGCCGCCTGACTAAGGAAGAACTGCTGAAGTTCGATGGTAGACCGCTGTTCCCGGAACGGCGCGCCTATACCGTAAAATATGAGCTGTCGCCGGAGGAAGCCGGGCTCTACAGCGCCGTCACGGAGTACGTTCGGACGGAAATGAATCGCGTGCAGCGGTTCGCGGAGCAGGATGGCAAGAAACGGAACAATGTCGGCTTCGCGCTGCAGATCCTTCAGCGACGCCTCGCATCGTCCCCCGCCGCAATCTACCAGTCGCTGAAACGCCGGCGGGAACGGCTCGAGGCGGAACTCGCGGAAGCCAGACTCGCGCGAAAGGGTGGACGCGCTGCTTTCGGCCAGCCGGACGTCTCGGAAGAAATTCTCAAGAACATTGATGAGTATGGGCAGGATGAAGTCGACGAGATTGAAGATCTGATCTCAACCGGTGCCACGACGGCCGAGACCGTCGAGCAGCTCGAGATCGAGGTCCAGACCCTCAAGGGGCTGGAGATCATGGCGCTCGACGTCCTGCGCTCGGGCAAGGACACCAAGTGGACCCAGCTCGACCGGATCCTCGACGATGAGCTCATGATCGACAGCGACGGTAACCGCCGAAAGCTGATCATCTTCACCGAGCCCAAGGACACATTGCACTATCTGCTGGAGATGGGGTGGATGCCGCTCTCCCCTGACGGCAT
>NZ_SJZH01000038.1:0-4029 GCF_004959785.1 Tabrizicola sp. YIM 78059 | reverse complement strand
CCCTGGATCAGGCTGTTGTCTGGGACGACGTTGCCACATTCGACGGCCGTCCGTGGCGCGGCGCGGTGGACATCGTCACTGCAGGCTATCCGTGCCAGCCGTTCTCAGTCGCGGGCAAGCGCCGGGGCGCGGATGACCCGCGCCACCTCTGGCCTCATGTCGCCCGCATCATCGGCGAGGTCGAGCCGCCCTTCGTCTTCCTCGAGAATGTCGCCCATCATCTCCGCCTCGGCTTCCCCGAAGTCGCCAGCGGACTGGTCGGCATGGGCTACCGCCTTGCGGCAGGCCTCTTCACGGCGGCGGAAGTCGGCGCGCCCCACAGGCGGGAGCGGCTGTTCATCCTCGCCACACGCAAGGGGGACGAGCTGGCCGACCCCGCGCGCCTGCTCCGGCACCCGATCGAGTGGCGGGAACCGGACGGAAATGCTGCGGCTGTGGCCGACGCCGAGGGCCAGCGCGAACGAAAACAGGCAGACCAAGCCGACGCCATCGCAGGAAGCGGGACAACACGGCATGAACCTCGCAACGACGGCCGCGATGTGGCCGACGCCGATGGCCAACGACGGATGCAAACCGAGCGCGGGCAACCGGCGTTCGGCCGATCTGACCCATGCGGCGGGGATGTGGATGACGCCCACAGCGCGGGATCACAAGGACGGGGCGACGAGCCTTGCGAACACGCCGGTGAACGGCCTGCTTGGCCGCCAGGTCCTGGTGACGCCGATGGCTGGGCGCGATACCTCCGATGCGCGCCTGACCTTGAACCCGCTGTTCGTCGAGGCGCTGATGGGTTGGCCCACCGGGTGGACCGGCTTCGCCTCTGTGGCAACGGAGTGGTCCCGCTGGTTGCGGCGCATGCGCTGCGAACTCTCGCGGCTTCCATAATGGGGCGGGAGTAGTCAAGCGCCATGGACACCAAGAAATCGAGCGCGAGATGGTTGCCCATTCGCTGTGCAAAGGCGCTGGCAGCGCGGAGACGTCATGGATCGGAGCGGTGCCAGCGCCGGGTCGATCCGTCGATGCCTGTGTGGTTCAGCCTATGAACTGACGTTTCTGGGATGCCGCTTGGTCGTTCCCGGCCCGGGATGTTGCTTCCATCCGAGGTCGGCGCGATGGCCGCCTCTCCATGCCTAGTTCAAGTGCGGTTCCCGCGTGCCAATCTGAATTGCGCTCTCGGACAGGGTCCGGATGCAAGCCGCCAGGCGGCATCGTCGGGAACCGCGTCCCGGTCGGGACCTCGGCAAGCCATGGCGTTCATGCCCGGCCTGTTCCTCCTGTTCTGGGTTTCCTGCCGAACGGCTTTCAGCAGGTGTGTCGCGTCATCGCCGCCATGGCCTCAACGCGGGTGAAACGGAATTCCGTCCCGTCGCGCCACATGCGGTGCAGCACGACTCCGATCCGTCGGGCCAGCGCGACCGTGGCGCGCTTCTTGCCACGACGCGCAGCCACCCTCAGCGCCCATGCCTTGAGCCAGCTCGGCGCGCTTCGGCACAACACCGCATTCGCGGCCTGATAAAGCGCCGTGCGCAGGGCGGCATCCCCGGCCCTCGTGATCCGGCCGATGACATCCCGCTCACCGGACTGGGCGCGCCGCGGTGTCAGGCCCGCCCATGGGCCGATATCTTTCGACGAGTGAAACCGCTCGGGATCATCCACCGCCGTGCGCATGGTCAACGCCACAACCGCGCCGACCCCCGGCATCGTCATCATCAACCGGCAGTCAGGATCCGTCTTGGCCAGATCGCGCAGCAACTTCTCCAGCCCGGCGAGTTCCTTTCGCAATTCCTCTCGGGCGCGCAGGACGGGTGCGGCAGCCCGTTCCAGCATCAGGTTGCCATCGACCAGCTCGCGGACCCGCGCCTCGAAGCGGACCTTCGTCAGCGCGCCCATCTTGAGGCCGAAGTTGCGCAGCACGCCGCGGAGCGAAAGCTCAAGGTTGATCAGGGTCTGCTGGAGCAATTTGCGCGTGCTCAGAACGGCCCGCATCTCCTGCGCCGAGACCGACTTGCAGTGGACCGGCCTGAACCAGCCCATCTGCAAGAGCCGGGCAATACCTTCGGCATCCCGGCGATCGGTCTTGATCGGCATCGCCTTCAGGGCTCCCTTCACCTGCCGGGTCTCCAGCAGCACGACGGTGAAACCGGCAACACTCATGTGCAGGTGCAGCCATTGCGAAAGCGGGCCGGCCTCGAGACCGACAACCACAACCTTGCCGGGCAGCGCACGCAGGACCGCGATCAGCGCCTCCGGCTCGCTGTCGACCTTCGCCTCCTTCACCACCTTGCCATGCGCATTCAGGGCGCAGAGCGCCGTGCTTGCCAGCGAGACATCAAGAGCAATAAACAGATCCATGTCGTTGTCCTTCTTCCTGACCAGGGAATTGGGGCGCGCCTCACGGCATGACCCCGTCGACACGCCAGCCGTGTCAGGGACAACGACACCTCACCTCCCGCCAGCCATCAAGACGTCAAACCACGCATCAAGATGCCCAGACGGTGCCAACTCGCGCCGAGCCCCATTACGGCATCTGAACTGCTGGCCGATTTATGAGGCAGCGGCATGAAGCAGTCCCGCCTGATGTCGTTGGTCGAAGCGGTGGCCAATGTGATCGTCGGCTACGGCGTCGCAGTCGTCACGCAGATCCTGATCTTCCCGATCTTCGGGCTGCACACCACGCTGGCGCAGAACCTGAAGATTGGCGCGGTGTTCACCGTCGTATCGATTGGTCGCAGTTACGCCTTGCGGCGGCTGTTCGAGCGTTGGCGTCGCCTCTGACCCCGCTGGCGGTGCCGGGCGACAGATGCTAGCTTTGGAGCATGTCCGACTGGCAACACATCGAGATCAACAACCACGGGACCATCGTGGTCCTGCGTCCGATTTCGGACGAGGGTCGGCAATGGTTCGAGGACAATGTCGGCGAACCTGAGCCGGGCGGCATCTATACTTGCGAGCCCCGGATGGCGCAGGACATCCTGCAGGCGGCGGCGAGCGATCTGCTGTCGATGCAATGAAAGAGCGCCGCCCCTGATGGGACGGCGGCAATTGAGTCTTCGGCGGCAAACCGATCAGGCAGCGGGCAGTCTGTAGATCCTTCCGCGCCCTTCGACCTTCTCCGAAGTCACCTCGAGCCCGAGCTTCTTCTTCAGCGCTCCGGCCATCGCGCCGCGCACAGTGTGCGACTGCCAGTCGGTCGCAGCCATGATCTCCTCGATGGTCGCGCCGTCCGGCGCGCGCAGCATGGCGATCAGCGTGGCCTGCTTGGTGCCCTCGCGCGGCGTGCGCGCCTTGGGCGCTGCGTCTGGTTCGCTGGGGGTCTCGGGCGCGGGCCCTTCGTTCGGCGCGTCCGTCGCGCCCACGGGCGCGGTGTTCGCGTCCTCGGGCTCGACGCCGATGGCGGCGAGGCCCGCGTCGGTGGCGACCAGCGTAACGCCGTGGCCATCGCCGGTTTCGCGCCACATCGGTTCGCCCTTGCGCAGGTCGGCATCGACTTCCTGCAGCAGGCCCTTGGCGATCATCGCGCCGACCACCTTGGCGGCGGCACCGCCACGCAGGCTTTCAGGCAGCGGCAGGGCGATGTGCTCGGGCCGCTGGGCGGCGGCGCTCAGGATCAGGGCTTGGGTGTCGGAAAGCTTGGTCATCTTCGTCTCCGTGTAGGGCGTGCGGGATGCAGGCCCTTCTACGAGGTCGAGCCCGCCAGTCGGCGGGCGGGACCGGGAGTGGGTCGTCTCACTCGGCGTGTTCGCCTTCCTTGAATGCGCTGTCGGTGATCTCGCGCAGCCGGTCGCGGTAGTGGTTCAGGGTGCCAACGTGCCCCCAATGGATCTCGTCAGGGCTGGTCTCGAAGTGGTCGTCGCTGAGCGCGGCGAGGCGTTCCAGCATCGCGTCGATCTCGGTCTTCGCGGCGAGGAAGGCGTCGAGGGCTTTCGTGTTGTCGGTCGCGCGGCGGGTCATCGGGCTGGCTCCTTGGTGAGTTGCATCGCTTCATTGGAGTGACGTTCGCTTCCGTAATGGGCGAAGTGAAGTCAAACA
>NZ_SJZH01000037.1:0-4364 GCF_004959785.1 Tabrizicola sp. YIM 78059 | reverse complement strand
CCTGCTCGAAGACCGCGCCAGTGACCTCGTCCACGACACGCACCCAGACCGAGCTGCCATTCGGCGGGGCGGAGATGAACAGGGTCAACACGCCACCCGTGGCGATGGCGAAGCTCGCGCCCATGTCCGTCAACGTCGGTGCGCCGGTGCCGTCGTTGCGAACCAGCTGCCAGTTCGTATGTGTGCCGCGCTGGAAACCAATGCCGATGCAGTTCACCACGGCGGCGAGCGTAAGGGTGGTGGCCAGCGCGGCCGTGGACCCGTAAAGCCCGAAGAGCCCCATGCCGGTCGCCTGCAGCGTCGTCAGCGAAATCCGCGTCACGAAGGTCCAGCCACCAAGGCCAACGGCATTGCCGCGCCAGCAGGCCCAGCCAGCAGATCGCTGGTCCGCCACCGAGTCCGCCACGGCCGCCGAGGTCAATCGCCAGCGGCGCATCGAGGCTGCCAGGTTCGTGGTGGCCAGCGTCTGGTGCGACACGGTGCCGACCGAGGTGATGGGCAGGCCTTCGCTGGTGATCGTCGTGCCGGTCGAGGGCGCCCAGTTCGCGATCCGGTTCACCCCGAAATGCGGCTGCAGGGGAAAGTCCCGCCCCGAGGGTCGCATGACGTCGATCCACGGCGCCCCGGCACGGCTGCGCGCATAGACCGAAGCCTTGCCGGAAGGTGGCGGGAATGGCGCTGCGGTCAGGCCAGGCAGGACCGTGGGCTGCGGCAGTTCCACCTGGCCGCTGGCGCGGTCGATCCGGATCGCGTCATAGAAGGCCGAGCCATCTGGGCTCACCTTGAAGCTGAAATCGTCATTTCCGAGCAATCCAATCAGGGCGCGGGCGGAGAAGCCGGTCTTGAAGGCGAAGGCCGCGTCGTTGCCTACGGCGGCCTTGTTGACGGTCGCCTCGATCCCGGCGCCTGCGTTGTTCAGCAGAACTGCCGGGGTGTTCACGGACAGCCGATTGTAGCTGTCGGCCGTCGCCCCGCCGAGGCCGAGCAGCTGGGCGGTCAGGTTCGCCTGCGGCATGCCGACCTGCGTGACGCTGTTCGCGAAGGTCACGGTGGGCGTGTTGATGACGGTCGTGCCGCCCGCGCCAGCCGTCGCGGAGCCGATGTTCACGACCGTGGTCGATCCGGAGGCACCGCCGGTGCCGAGGTTGACGGTTTTGGTCGTGCCGGTCGTCGTGGCACCGATCCCCATGCCGTAGGTTGCGGTGCCGGTGGACGTGCCGATGGTCGCAGTGGCCCCGGATGTCGTCACCGTGCCCGAGGCCGTCAGCGTCCCCGAAAACGTCTTGTTCCCGGTGAAGGTCTGCGTTCCCGCGAGGATCGCCAGTTCGGACGAGGTGTTCGGCAGAGTGAAGCTGCGGGTGGTTCCAGCGCTGATCGCTGCGAGCGAGAAGGTCGCCTTCTTCGTCGGATCGGCGTCGTTCACGAGGCTGAACACGGCATCCGACACGTCGCGCGGCTCGCCGACCGCTTCCCAGGCGCTGCCTGTCCAGACGAGAAACAGCCCCTCGGCCGCCACCCAGACGAGCCAGCCGGTGCGCGGCACCAGCCGGATCCATGCCCCGTCCACCCAGAAGGCGATGTTGAGATCCCACCCGGCCCATAGGCCAGTCGCGCCAGAGGCCACCAGATGGCGGTTGCCGTCCGCCGGGCTCGCCGGAGGCGCGGTGCGCGTGCGGTCGAGGACCGAGAGCTGCACCATGGCGTCGAGCAGCCGCAGCGCCTCGTTGTGGGTGACATGCTTCTGCGCCTGCGCCGCCATGAGGTAAGGCAGGCCCAGATGGGTCGTGGTGTCGGACATGGGAGTTCCCGTGGGTTGGGATCAGAATTGCAGCGTGAACGCGGCAGGCGTGCCGCGGCCGAGGCGGTTCGAGAGCTGGAAGATGCGGATCGCGAGCGTCTGGCCTCGCCCGAGCGGCGCGCCCCAATCTGCGGTCTGCTGGGCGGCGGTGTAGAGGACGGAGGTCGAGCTGCTGGTCAGCGTCCGCTTCACGGTCGTCCCATCGAGGATCTGCACATCGTAGCTTTCCAGGTCCTCGCCCAGCGGCACCTCGACCTGTTCCCAGGCATCGGCCACCAGAGCGCTGGATCGCCGTGTCCAGCGGATCGTCAGATCGCCCGGGCTGCGCGCCGTCCGCCACGGCTGCTCGACATGGGCCGGGGCGAACGGGACAAGGCCGCGTCCTGTCGGGGTGAACCCCAGCGCGGCGTAACTGTCATCGGTGACGGCGCGCGCAGCCGGGCCCACCCGCCAGTTCCACGGCAGCCCGAGGTCGGCCTCGGCAATGGGGAGCGCGGCCAAGGTCGTATCCAGCACCACAACCCGCGCCCCGGCGGGGGCCGGGTTGCCCATGGCATGTTCTGTCCCGCGCTGGCCGCGCAGGAGCCGGGTCAGCCGGTAACGGCCGGGGGCGATCAGTTCGGCTCCGCCGGCCTGGGCGATCTCCCACACACCTGCTGCGGACTCGACCACCAGTGCGTTCGCCCCGCCGAACAGCGCGACGTCGGTCACGCTTTCCAGCGTCCCCGACAGAAGATCGACCACCATCGCATTGCCGAGATCGAAGCGGGAGGTTGGTCCCGGAAAGAAGTCGAAGGCCAGCGTCCCGATCCGGGCCCGACTGCCGAATGTGGTCAGGAGGTTGAACCCATCCGTCGAGGCGCTGCGGAAGACGGCGATCTCGCCGGGCCAGGGGCTGGCATGGGCGGCGATCAGGGGTCGATGGGCGGGCTGGTCCTCGGAAATCTGCGGCAGGTCCAGCATCACCACCTCTGGCGTGCCGAAGACGACCGGGCTGGCGAGCGAGGCCGGTCGGGGATCGCCGGGCGGCAGGTCATAGGCCGCGCGGTCCTGCCGGACGGCTTCGATGCCGCGTGCCTCGGCATCGGAGATCGAGACAAGGCGGAACTCGACCTCCCGGCCGTCATGGGCGAGCCGGATGACGTCGGCCGGATCGAGAGCGAGGCGCGAGGGCGGCAGGCGGAAGGTGGCGCTTTCCCGGCCGATCCAGGCTTCCATCAGCGCGCGGCGGCAGCGGCGCTCGGCCTCCTCGGGCGGGATCGCCATGGGGAAGGACTCGGAGGCAATGCGGGTCGTGTCGACGGTGATGCGGCGGGCTTCGACCAGCGCCGCGTCATAATCCTCGTCCGCCCGCGCGACCTGCCACTTCAGCGCTTGCGGCAGTTCGGTCTCCTGCGCGCGGGTCAGCTCGAAAGCCTCGCCCTCGCGGGTGGAAGCCAGATCGTCGATGGCCAGCGTGGCGACAGAAGCGCGGCCACGCATGACGAAGCGGATCACCCCCTCGGTCTCGATGGCATCGAACCCGAAATGCCGGGCCAAGGTGGAAATCGATGCGCGCGGGCTTTCGAGAGCCCCGATCACATAGCCCTCGACCGCGCCCCAGAGGCCGGAAACGTCGATCAGGCTTTCCGCCAGCCCAGCGCGCAAACAGAGGTGGCGCACGAGGGCTGCCAGTGACACCGCGCCCAGCCGTCCGGTCAGCCAGTGGCCAAGCCGCCAGTTGGGCCCGTCCGTCCAGATACCTGTCAGTTCCGGAAAGAACGGATAGGGCCGCGCGTCCCAGGTCCAGGCCGCGCATTCCGGAACATGCACCATCCGGCCGCCGTAGATCGCGGACGTCGGGTTGTTCGCCCCTTGGCCCCACCAGAGATAACTGGCTTCGAGATAGGCGCGCTGGATGGCGTCGTCGCGCCAGCCGCGCGAGAAATACGGGGTGAAGCTCTCGGACGACTTCGGGTCGAAGAACACGTTCGGCTGGTTCGTGCCCCGGTCGATGGCAGGACAGCCCAGTTCGGTGAACCAGACCGGCTTCGACTGCGGCACCCATGCGGTGGGCGTGCCGCTCTCGACGCCGCCTGGACGGTTGAAATGCGGGTTCGACCACCAGGCGCGCAGATCCTTGTAGCGGAAGACCCAAGGTTTGCCTGCAGCGCCATCGGTGATCGGCGTCCGGATCTGGGCCGACCGGTCGGCGGCGCTGACATAGAACCAGTCGAAGCCCTCGCCGCCCGCGATGTTGGCCTGCAGGTAGCCTCTGTCGTGGATCGCGGGCCAGCCCTCGGCGGCATCGGCATGGTCGAACCCGTCGCGCCAGTCCGACAGCGGCATGTAGTTGTCGATGCCGATGAAATCGATGTTGGCATCGGACCAGAGCGGGTCGAGGTGGAAGAACACGTCCCCCGTGCCATCTGCAGGGTGGTGACCGAAGTATTCCGACCAGTCGGAGGCGTAGCCCACCTTGGTGCCCGGTCCGAGGATCGACTTCACGTCCGCCGCCAGCTCCTTGAAGGCGGTGACGGCCGGATAGGTGCTGGCGCTGGAGCGGATGGTGGTCAGCCCGCGCATC
>NZ_SJZH01000036.1:0-5116 GCF_004959785.1 Tabrizicola sp. YIM 78059 | reverse complement strand
GATAGAAGGTGACGCGCAGCCCGCGCGCCTTCATCTCGCGGATCGCCTGCACCACTGCGAAATCCGCAGGCGTGCCGCCATAGACGGGGCGATCTTCGGCATCGCGACTCACGAGGTGCGCATTCGCCCGCGCCACGCCATTCACGGACCAGACCTTGGGGCCGGTGACCTTGGTCGCGACCTCGACGCCGGGCTTGATCGCGCAGCTGCCCGCGCGCAGGTCGGTGCCGAACCAGGCGACGACGAGACTGACGCTCTCGACGGCCGGGGCCATGGCCTGCAGCCGATCGAGAGCCACGACGATGTCGGTCTCGTCGGGCAGCGCGTTCAGGTTCTCGGCCGAGGTGGTGCCGCCGGTCGTCTGGCCGAAGACCGTCGTCGTCGCCCCGACTGTCTTGCGGACGGCTTCGGTCGCATAGGTGAACTCGCCCGAGGCCGGGATCATTGTCACTGCCTTGACCAGCCCTTCGGCCGTGTCGGGGTCAGCCAGCGGTCGGAACACCTCGAAGGACAGCTGCGGCAGGCGATTGCCGTAGGTCGAGAGCGCCAGTTCCTCGAAGACGACATAGGCGGTCCCGCGATAGGCGGGAGTGTTGGCCGCGCCCATCTTGGCCGAAATGAATGGGTCAGGCGTCTGGGTCTCGTTCCCTGGATACCAGCGCCAGGTGATGCCGGTCATGTCCAGCGGTTTGCCATCGGCCCAGATGCGCCCGATGCCGGTGATCGGGCCTTCGCACAAGCCGACCGCGAAGCTGGCATAGTATAGATACTCGGTCGTCTGGACCCGGCCACCGCCACTACCCTTGCCGCCGCCTTGCGTCCTGGTCATGGTTTCCTCGCGGAAATCGGTTGCCCAGATGATGTTGCCGCCGATCCGCATCCGGCCGTAGAGCCGAGGGATGATGGCACCTTCGGTCGCGGAGGTGATCCGCAGGCTGTCCAGGCGCTGGCCTTCGATCTTCTGCGCGGGGGCCAGTGAAGACACGATCCAGCTGTCGACGACCGATCCAATGGTGGAGCCGATGAAACCACCGATGGCAGCGCCAGAGAAGCCAAGGATCGCGCCGCCAAAGGCCCCGCCAATGGCGGAACCGACGGCGCCGAGGACAAGCGTGGCCATTGCGGAAATCTCAGCGAGCAGGGAACAGGAAGGCGAAGGCGATGCGGCGTCGCCATGCGGGTGTCAGTGGTTCCTCGATCACGCCCAACCGCTCATAGGCGTGCAGGAAGGTGTCGGGGCCGGTGAGGATCCCGACATGCTTTGCTATGGCGCGCGGCACCATGCGGAACAGGATCAGCGCACCGGGTAAGGCGTCGGTCGGTGCGATTTCCGGCATCATCTGGCGCGCGCCGTCGGCCAGCACCTCGCGCGGCCCGGTCTCACCCCAATCGCGGCTGTAGGGCGGGATCGGGAACGGCTCCGGCCCCACGACCTCGCGCCAGACGCCCCGTGCGAGGCCGAGACAATCGCAGCCGACCCCGCGCAAGCTGGCCTGGTCGTGATAGGGCGTGCCGAGCCAAGACCGCGCGACGGCGATGACGCGGCCGGGGTCGGCGGTATTTGTAACACTTCCACTCATCGGTGCGATCCTCGGCTAAGGTGAAGCATCGGTTGCTGGGAGAGGGTCGCCGTAGCGTCTTCGGGGTATCGTCCTCGTCTGTGAGATTGGCGCCCTCGACCGGCGTTCAGGGCTCGAACGGCATCCTGGGGCCAGGCCTTGCCCGCTTGCGTCCTCGCTTGGACAAGGGTGAGCATGAATGTCGGCTCCGAGGCTCCCCGGCCGTTTGCGGCAAAGGAGGGATCATGTTCGCAGGCATCGACATTGCGTCTGAACGGCATGTGCTGGCCCGACTGGACAGTTCGGGCAAGGTAATCGGCCGCCCGATCGCGTTCGGGGAGGATCGGGACGGCTACAGGCGGCTGGCAGAAGCGCTGGGGCCGCCACCGGTGCTGGTCGCGATGGAAGCGACGGGGCATTACTGGAAGAACCTGTTCGCGGTGCTGACTGCGGCCGGGCATGACGTCGCCCTGCTCAATCCCTTCACCGCCCGCCGTTTCCAGGACGCGACCCTCGAGCGGACCAAGACCGACACGATCGATGCCGAGGGACTGGCACGGCTGGCCTTCGAGAAGCGTCCCGCCCCCACGCAGCTGCATGACGAGGCGCCCGAGAGCCTGCGTGAACTCGTCCGCCACCGCGACCGGCTGCGCCAGGACTTCGATGACCGGGTTCGCCAGCTCCATCGCCTCGTCGATCTCGGTTTCCCCGAGTTCACCCGCCATGTTCGCAGCCTCGACAGCATGCTGGCCACCGCGCTGATCGCCGAATACCCCACGGCACAAGCCTTCGCGCGCGCCAACCCCAGGCGTTTGGCGAAGCTGCGCTACGACGGCTGCCACTTCGTCGGTCCCGACCTGGCCGAACAGCTGGTCGCTGCGGCAAAGTACTCGGTCGGCCAGCATCACGGACCGGTCTATGCGCTGCAGGCACGGCACATCTGCCAGGACCTCGATATGTGGCGCCGTCGACTGACCGAAATCGACCGTGACATCGAGGGCCTGCTCGAAACCCACGAGGTCGGCAAACTCCTCCTGAGCATCGACGGTCTCGGACCGCATTCGGTCGCGCGAATCATCGCCGCAGTCGGCGATCCGGCGCGGTTCCGAAGTGCGGGCGCCTTTGCGGCCTATGTCGGCGTCGTTCCAGGCCTTCGCCAATCCGGCAAGCAATCCGCTCGCGTCCGCGCGCCGATCAGCCCCATGGGCAATGCTCGGCTGCGACACGCCCTCTGGATGCCCGTACTCGGCGCCGTACGCCGCAATCCATGGCTCCGCGCCTTCTACCTGCGCCTGCGCGCAGCCGGAAAACCGGCCAAGCTCGCCTTGATCGCCGCAATGCGAAAACTGCTCAACGCCGTCTACAGTGTCGCCAGAAACCGCAAGCCGTTCGTCGCCTCGGCCGACATGGCACGGGCGGCATAGGCCACCCATACCGACGCCGCCCGCGCCATGTCGGACCCCGAAAAACGCTTGCTCAACGTGACGGCATCTCACAGCACCGCCCCCTCGTGGCCGCCATCCTTGGTGGCGTAGCGCACCACGGCGTCCTGGCCCGGGATGTGCGGGAACCCTCGGAAGTTGGCGACATTGGCGAACTTCGTCCCGCAGGTCGCGATACGCTTGTCGCAGCCCGCCCGGACCACGAAAGCATCCGTCGCCGTGATCGGTCGCACCGGCGCTTCCAGCAGGGTCAGGATCGCCACGCCATCGACGAGGTCATGCGACAGCACTTCGACCCGCCGCCCCGCGTTCGCGCCGCTGGTCCACTCGACCAGCCCGAAGGCAAACCAGCCCGCCGCGAAGGGGCCGAGGCCGGAAGCGGTGAAGGCCCGGTCCCGCAGCACTTCGATGATCGCACCGCTGCCCTTGAAGGCCGCGGCCTCGAGGTTCACGCCGCATCGCGCATCGCCCAGCGCGGCATCGCAACTCGCCTGGAACGTCCGCCCGACCGTCTGGCCGAGCACATGGGCGAGGCTCCGCACCTCCGCCACGAAGGCGAGCCGCCCGCGCCGGATCTGGCCAATGGCCCCGCGGCGCAAAAGCACGCGTTGCGCCGGGCTCGCCCAGTTCACGCGCCAGACCTCGACTGCCGCATTGTCCCATCGGCCGTCGAAAATGTCGGTCTCCGAAATCCGGTCCGACGACAGCACGCCTTGCGCGTCCTGCGCATCGACGGAGAGGTCAGACCCCGACCGGACCTCGGACGCCGTCAGACCACTTTCCGGTTCGAACTCGGTGCCGTCGAAGGTGAGGGTCCGGTCATGGTCGGTGAAGCCGAAGGTCACGCCATCGGCCCGGGTGATGCGCCAGCACCAGGCCAGTGTCGTCGTGCCCTCTTCGAGATGGGCCTGCAGGGCGGGAAGGAGGGACTTCACCTGCGCCCCCAGCCGCGCCAGAGCGCGATCGAGGCCAGCGCCGAGGAGACGACACCGCCTGCTGCGCCGGTCAGGGCGTAGAGGTTGAAGGGCCTGAGGTCGAAGGTCCCGGTCGCCAGGTCGAAATCCGCCAGCCCCGCCATGGCGAGGCCGGAGGCGACAAGGCAGGCGAGATAGACGAGGCCGCGGGCGAAGGTCCAGTTCATGTCGTTTCCTTTCCGGTGAAGAAGCTGGCAAGTCGCTGCCACCAGCTGGGCGCGGTGGTGGATTGGGCTGGAGGCAGCACCGACGTGCCGGTCTGGCGCAGCAAGGCCAGCGCCTCGGCTTCGCTGAGCCGACGGATCGGTCGCGAGAAGTCGACCCGGCCGTTGCGGTCGACGGCCCAGACCGGGATGGTGCCGGTCGGGTAGATGCCCCTGGCGAAGAGATCGCGCTCTGCCTCGCGGCGGGACCGGATGGCGGCGGGCTTGAGCCAGCCCATGAAGGCCGCTGCCGCCGCCGCACGGTTGCCCGCGTTCACAGCCTTCTTCAGCGCGGCCTTGGCGATGCCGCCGGTGTTGTAGTGGAAACTGACCAGCGCATCGAACTCGTGGGGCTCCAGCGGCACCTTCACGGCGCGCAGCACCTCGGCCTCGTAGGCAGCGAGGTCTGCGCGGAAGACCCGGAAAGCCTCGCGGATCCCTGCATCGAGATCGGCCGGCATGCCGCGCGCCATTTGCGCCGGATCGGGCGGACCCGCGGCGGCCGTGTGGCCGATGCCGAAGGTCCAGACGGTCTTCACATCGAGATAGGGTCCGGGCACGATACCCTCGTGCCGGACGAGGGCCAGAAGGCCCCGGTCTGTCATATGCATGGAATTACCTGATGAGCGAGAGGACGAGGATCAGCACCGCGACGGCGAGGCCGATGCGCAGGCGGTGGGCGAATGCCAGACCGGGATCGCCCGGGTCACAGCGAAGGGCGCGCGCGCGGCGGAGAAGGTCATTCATCGTCTGCCCCTCCCTTCGCGCCACGCAGCCGGGCGAGGACGAGTTCGATGAAGGCGGGGCCGAAGACACCCACGAGATAGGCGGCCGAGCCTGCCGCGCCGCCCGCAGGGATCGCCTGCGGCGGCAGGGAGAGCCAGGCGGTGACGAGCGCCATCGAGAAGCTCCCCATCCCGGCCGCGATCAGCCCGCCA
>NZ_SJZH01000035.1:0-5508 GCF_004959785.1 Tabrizicola sp. YIM 78059 | reverse complement strand
GAAGGCCGCAGGTTCAAATCCTGCCCCCGCAACCAAAATACTAAAACTTATCAGACGCTTAGAACCCGACGCAAACCGTCGGGCTTTTGGCGTTCCGCTCTACATCAACGCCACATCAACACGACACCAGAAAAACTGCACCAGCCCGGATAATCACGCAGTCGCAGGCAGCAGCAGGCAACTCGCAGTTGCGCGAGATGCCGGTTCCAGCCATCATCACCCTGTGGGTCTAAAGATGGTGGGTTGACGATGAAGGATTTTGGGCCGGGTTTCCCTGAATGGACTGAACTCGGCCAGGATGGCGGCCTCGATCCCCTTGGAATGCAGCGCCCCATCGAAGCGATCTATCAATCTTTGCTGCCCGGCATCAGCACCATCACGCTTCGCTTCAGGTATTACTCGTTCTTTGTCTGGATGCTTGAAGTCTATGCCAGAGAGCAAGGAAACACCGATCCCGTTGCCTTCCGGGCGTTCCAGCGACGTTGTGAGACCCTCTTTGCCCTTATTGCTGCGCGGGGTTCGACCGAATTGGGCGTTGCCGGGATAGATTGGGCGCAAAAGCAACTGGGCGACGTTCCGAACGATCCGGAGACGATCATCGACTTTTCTGTTGGGGCCGATCCGGACACGGACGTCGGCCAACGCTACTTGCGCAACAAGGGCGGCGCATTTGGCGGCATCTATGCTACCCAGATGTTCGAGATGGGCCTGATCACACTTGGCGATGATCGGAACCCGATTGCAGTCTGCACGAACCGCGCACTTCCATTGGCAGAGGCTTTCGCCGCGGAGATTGGCGAGCTCGGGACAGCATTCCTGCGCTGCGTGAAAGCCGCAACAGTGACGCTAGCCGATCTCGACCGGATGGCGCCGATGCAACCCTCCGAGATCGTGGCGGGCAGCGCCGAACATCAGCTGCTCGTCCAAGTGCTGCTTGGCCAGGTGACGCCATCAATCGCGCCCGACAAGCTGCGAAGATCCACCGCAATCATGCTTCTGCAACTCATTGGTGCGAAGAAGGAGGTGCCGCGCGCCGAGGCCGTGAAATGGGAATGGTTCGGTGCTGGCCATCCTGCTGCCGAACCCACTCCTGCCACCGAGGACGTTCGCGTCATGTGGGCGCTGTATCAGGCATGTGACCTCATGCGCCTTGCCTACGAGAACATCCTCGATCTTGCCTTGGACATTCTGCAAGAAGCGGAATTGCGGCGGATGCCGCTCGGTGAGGTGGTTGCGGAATTGGTGGCCCTTGTCGACGTTCCCCGTGGCATGACGTGGCGGGACTACTCCGCAAGCCTGCTTGAAGGCTTGGAACCGGCCATGGCGGCGAGGTTAGCTGACGAGCGCATGGTCGAGGCCCGGGCTTCGGGGGATCGGGTTACGCGAATGCAATCTGTCGTGGTGCTTGTCGCGGCGCTAGTCGAAAGGGCGACAGCCTTCGGCGAGTTGCTGGACAACGCGCTGAATGCGCCCGACCACTTCCAGTCGCTGCGGACGGAGGTCAGGTTTCTGCAGGCGAGGGCGCAAGAAAATGCCCAAACCCTTCTTGATGCCTTGGTTCGGGAACGTGTCCTGAAACGCCATCTCTGGGTGGCATCGCGCAAATTCCGCAATCAGAAAGCCTATACCTTCCTGATCGAGCCTGAGGAGGGATTGCTGCGGTACCGGGATCGTTTCCGGGTGTCGCCAAGCAGCCCGCGCTTGGATCAAGCCATGCGGTTTCTTCGGGACGTCAAGCTGATTGACGATGCAGGCCTGACCGACTTCGGCCGCGCGGAGCTTGATGCCGCATGAAGTACTTTGATGTGTTCGCCGAGAGCGGTTTTCACTCGGCGTTTCTGACAACTTACGCCTTTGGAGCGCAGGCATTCGAGGACGTGCCGTTCTCGCGGCTGCGGGGATCTGGCTGCCGGAACATCGTGATCCTTGCCGATCGGCAGATGGTCAACCAGAGCTTTGCCGAACTGGGCCCGGCGAAATTCGCAGGTAGCAGCTATCACCTTGTCAAGGCCGATGCGCCGGGTGCCTTCCACCCGAAGATCACGCTGCTCCTCGGGGCGAAGAAGGGCCGATTGCTGATTGGCTCGGCCAATCTGACCGCGCTCGGCCTCGGCGGAAACAGGGAACTGGTCGCCAGCCTCTCCTATGGCGAAGACGCGACGGGCGACGCCCACCATTTCGCTGCGACATTGAACTACATTCGCAGCAAGGTCCCCGCGGATGACCTTTGGTTTGCAACGGCAATGCAGCGGGCGCTTCGTTCGTCGCCATGGCTGCGCGAGGTGATGGAGACCCCTGTTCCAGAGAAAGATGCCGAGATTGAAGTCGCCCTGCTGCACGACCGTCCGGACGCGACCATCCTCGACCAGATCGCTGCCAGCGTGGGCGATGATCGGATAGAGCGGTTGATCGTCGTGTCGCCCTATTGGGACATGAAACTCGAAGGGCTGGCACGATTGAGGGCCATCATGGGCGATCCGCCGACGGATTTGCTGATCGACGCCGCTTCGACCTACTTCCCGAAATCCGAACTGCCGCGTTGCTCGGACATCGGGATCTTCAAGGTCGACACGTCCGACAGCAAGAGGTTTGTCCACGCCAAGCTCGTGATTGCACAAGGCCAGGCATGGGATCACGTGATCTCGGGCAGCATGAACTGTACCTTGCCCGCCTTGCTCGGCCCAACGATTGTTCGCGGCAACGCCGAAGCCGGGATCTACAAACGCGTTCCGCCGGGAACGGCCCTCGCTGCGCTTGGGCTGGAGAGCTACCGCGATGCGCCACTGCAGCCGACTGATCTCCACGACCTGGCCTCCGCCACGGCGAAAAGTCCATCGGGCGAGGCGTACACCGATGGCGGGACGATGACCTTGCAGTCCGGACGGTTTGTCTGGAAGCCGCCAGGCAGTTTTGTACCTGGCTCGGCTACGGCCATCACCCTGCAGGACCGGGAAGAGGTTCAGTTCGGCAATCGGATTGACCTCGTGCAAGGAGGCGACACGGCTTGGCGCTTGGACCTCGAAGCAGGACGTCCCAAGTCCGGCATCGTCCATTTTGCCGATGGCTACGCATCCGCGCCGGTCCAGGTCATTGATCTCGATGTCCTCGCCGTCCGAACGCTACCACCCGCGCAAGGTCGCAAGAAGTCGCTGACGGATATCCTTGCCGAGGCGATGAGCGAAGACCTGGTCCTGATCGAGACCCTGAACCAGCTCGAAGCGCTGGAGCTTGAGGAAACCGGTGCGACTGCCGATCCTGCACCGAAGGCCTTTTCCCCTCCCTCGGCTGCATCAACCGAGCAGGTCCATGCGATCCTGCCGTATGACGAATTCGTGCGGGCACGCAGCAATGCATTGGCGCAGGGAAGCCAGATTTCGGGCGGGTTCTTTGGTCGACACGACAGCCCGGCCAACACCCTGAGCGCGGCGCTCAACCGGATCATTGGCCTCGTCGGGCTGGACCTCGACGCTGATGAAGATCGAGAATTGAAGTCGATTGCGGCCATGGACTTCCGCATGACCGAACCTGCGGCACCGAGTGATGCCGCACCATCCGCACCCCAAGAAGAACCGACGAAACCGGCGAAGGCCACGAAGCAGGCAGTGGCCACCGCGAAGAAGATGAAAGAGGCAGTCGACGCCTTCGAGGCAAGATGCCGATTGCTGAGAGGCAAGCCGATCAGTACCGCGGAACTTGTGCGGCTTCGTGCGCTCCTCCAAATCCTGCTTTCCCATGCCCAACCGATCCGAGGGACTGCACTGCCAACTCAGATTCTGCCAATTCATACAAAGGACAGCTACGACTGGCCGCGGCTGGTCGGGCGATTGCTCAAGCAGCATTTCGGTACCGCTCGGGCGTTGCAGACTCTGCAGGTGGCGCAAGATGAGGGAGAGCAGAAGCGCGTGCTTGAATACCTCGCCATGGCAGACTGGGCGGCCAAGGCGGCAGCAACCGCAGCAGCCTCACATCCCAAGACGGCTGACCTGCGTGGGCCACTGGAAAGTCTGGCGAAAGCCCTCGCGGCACAGGTCGCTTCGATCATAGGCGCCATCGACGAGGACAGGAATTACTTCGATGACATCACCGCAAAGCTGGACGAACGATTTGCTGACCGCTTGGCGCTGAAGCCCGATACGCGCCTCGCTTATGCATGAGAGTGCACAATTGTGCGCATCGCCATGCGGGACAGGCATGGCCGCACCTGCCATCATCGACCAGCAGCGAATCCCTGCCACTCGTTGACAGCGTGAATGCATGAAACGGGCCGGGCGATGCGCCGTGGTCGAGGCATTTGGCACTTGCCTCGTGGTAGGCTTCGCCCGGCCCGGATTTCACCGGCATGTTCGCACTTGATCGCGCAACACGGCGTAGTCGCTGAGCATCCGGACGACGACGGCCCCTTCCGGCAAGGCTTCGACCTCGTCGGCCGCGCGCGCCTGCTCGGCGGCCGTGTAGTCAACCACGGGTGGGCAGGGTGCGCGGGTCTCAAAACCTGCCATCGAGCAGGCGCTCAGCCAGAGCGTCACGATCAGGAGGGCGGCGGGCGGCGGCGTCGAGCATCTGGCGGTGAATGGCATCGTTTCTCTCTCGGGCGTCAAGCCGTTCGGCGGCGCGCCCAGCGCGTTCACCGGTTCGGCGCAGGTTGAACAGAAACAGCAGGATCGCTGCTGCGGTGAGGATCAGGCCCAGCGCCTTGCGCGCCGGGCCTTGGTTGAGGAGCCAGCCGATCACCGCTGGCCCCGCTTCCAGTCATCAATCCGCGCATGGATCGTGACGGCGATGCCGATCAGGGCGATGGCGATCAGGACCCAGCGCAGCGTGTCGAGATATGGCACCAGCGGCTGGATGGTGGACTGGGTCTCGGCGAGAACGTCCTGTAGTACCTCGACCCCAGCTGCGCCGACCGTGGCGGCACCGGCCGCCCCGCCGCCACGGAGCGTGCGGCTTTCCGACAGCACTTCGCGCGCCAGTGGCAGTTCAGGTGCAAAAGGCACCGGCCGCGCCGAAAAGGGATCGCCCCAGGAGCGAGCAGGCCCAAGGTCGATGTGCATGAAGCCGGAGCGGGGATAATACCCGAACCCCAGGAAGCCAACCGCCCGCGCTGCTGCCTCGAAAGCTGCGGGATCATGGTTCGCCATGGCGATGTCGAAGGCCGTTCCCTGCATGTGCTTCGAGGCAGGGGCCCCGCCGACGGCGCGGTTGTGTTCGGGGCTGCGATAGGCAGAGCGGACGATCAGCGGCTTGCCCAACCGGTCGCGCAGGGCCTGCAGCTTGTCCATGGCTTCGGTGTTGATCTTGATCGCGCCGGTGCCGCGGCAGGCGATCTCGGCGGCCGAGAAATTCGGCCAGCGCCAGGCCTGCGCGGGAACGTCGCGCCAGTGGGGGTAGGTCAGGGTCGGCATCGGATCCTCCAAATGGAAAACCCGCCTCGGGGGCGGGGGATGTGGTCGTGGTGGTGCGGTCGCTTGCCTGTCAGTCGGATCGGCCGCGCTGGAAGGCGTCGAAGAG
>NZ_SJZH01000034.1:0-5661 GCF_004959785.1 Tabrizicola sp. YIM 78059 | reverse complement strand
CCGCGCCGCCGCCTGGATCGCGGGTGCGGATCGCTGGACCGACGAGAAATGGCGCGATCTCGAGGATCAACTCGGGGCCGCGCCCACTGAAATGGATGGTGCGGGGCGGGTCAACCGGCCGCAGTCCGCACCCCAGGGAAAACGGCAGTCGTACTGGCTTGGCCGACGCGGAGGATGGTTCTGACATGACGGATTGGACGGAGACAGAGCTGGCTGCATTGCGCCGGGCCTATGCCAGCGGCACGACGCGGGTCAGCTATGATGGAAAATCCGTCGACTATGGCTCAGCCGAGGATCTGCTGGGCCGCATCCGCACCATCGAGCGGGCCATCGCGGGGACGACCCGACCTCTGCCGGTCGCCGGGCTGGCGGGCTTCTCGCGCGGTGATCGCTGATGTCGGCCAACTGGTTCGATCACGCTATCGCGACGATCGCGCCTCGGGCTGCCGCCCGTCGCGTGCTGGCGCGACAGGCATTCGAGACCCTGACGCGCGGCTATGACGGTGCGTCAAAAGGGCGGCGCACGGACGGTTGGCGCGCGTCGGGATCCTCGGCCGACACCGAAATCGGCGTCGCCGGGGCGCTGCTGCGCGACCGGATGCGCGATCTCGTCCGCAACAACCCGCATGCAGCCAAGGCCGTGGCGGTGCTGGTGAACAACATCATTGGCGCGGGCATCATGCCCCGCGCCGCCAGTGGCGACGACACGCTCGACCGGAAGGTCGACGCCCTCTTCGAGCGCTGGACGGCGGAGTGCGATGCCGACGGTCAGCTTGACTTCTACGGGTTGCAGACGCTGATCTGCCGCGAGATGGTAGAGGCGGGTGAAGTTCTGGTGCGCCGCCGTCTGCGGCGCGCGAGCGACGGTCTGCCCGTGCCGCTGCAATTGCAGGTTCTCGAGGCGGACTTCCTCGACGCCACCAAGTCCGGCGCCTTGGGCGACGGACGTCTGGTGCAGGGGATCGAGTTCGACCCAGTCGGCAGGCGTCGGGCCTACTGGCTCCACGCGGCACACCCTGGCGATGCCTGGGGCGCGCTGCAAGGCGGGCTTGGGTCTCGCCCGGTCCCGGCAAGCGAGATCGCCCATGTCTACGAAAAGCAGCGCACGCAGGCGCGCGGCGTTCCCTGGGGGGCGCCGGTCATCCGGTCCTTGCGCGATCTCGACGATTACGAGGTGGCCGAACTGGTCCGCAAGAAGACCGAGGCCTGCGTCACCGCCATTGTCTTCGGCGATGACGAGGCGCAGCAGGGGATCGCGCCCTCGGTCGTCGATGCGGACGGCAACCGTGTCGAGCAGTTCGAGCCGGGGCTGATCGCCTATGCGCGCGGCGGCAAGGACATCCGCTTCAACCAGCCATCCGCCACCGGCGGTTATGGCGAATACAAGCGCGCCAGCCTGCACACGATCTCGGCGGGGTTCCGGGTGCCCTACGAGCTGCTGACCGGCGACCTCAGCCAGGTCAACTATTCCTCGATCCGGGCCGGGCTCGTCGAGTTCCGCCGCATGATCGATGCCGTGCAGTGGCAGCTCTTCATCCCGATGCTCTGCGCGCCGGTCTGGCGCTGGTTCACGGAAGCCGCATGGGCGGCAGGGCAGATCCCGACACCGGATGTGCCGGTGGAATGGTCGCCGCCGAAGTTCGACGCCGTCGATCCCTACAAGGATGCGATGGCCGATCTGCTGGCGATCCGGACAGGCACGATGACGCTGGCGCAGGCCATCGCCCGGCAGGGGCACAACCCGGACGCCGTGCTGGCAGAAATCGCCGCGACCAACGCCAAGCTCGACGGCNCGCCGTGCTGGCAGAAATCGCCGCGACCAACGCCAAGCTCGACGGCCTCGGCCTCGTGCTCGACAGCGATCCGCGCCGCGTCACCAAGACCGGCAGCGCGCAGGCGGGCGACCCGACCAGCGACCCGGTCGCCCCCGCATCCGAACCAGAGAAGGAATAGGGCCATGCCCGAGACCATCATGGCGGCCCCGGTCGCCCTGCCGATGCAGCTGCGGCGCGCGCCCATCCTGCCCGCGACCGTCAATTCCGAGGCGCGTTCGGTCGACGTCGTCTTCACCACCGGCGCAGCCGTCCGGCGGCGCCGGTGGACCGGCTGGGACACCTCCGTGCCCTTCGACGAGATCCTCGAGGTCAGCGACAGGGCGGTGGACCTGACGCGCCTGAACGCCGGGGCCCCGGCGCTCGACAGCCATTCGGTCTGGTCCTCGCATTCGCAGGTGGGCGTCGTCGAACGCGCCTGGATCGAGGGGAAGGAAGGCAAGGCCACCATCCGTTTCCCGCGCGAGGGGCTGGACCAGGCGGCCGACCGCATGTTCGGCCTGATCAGCGACGGCATCATCCGGAACGTCTCGGTCGGCTATTCCATCGAGCGGGTGAAGGTGGTCGAGCCCGCCGCGAAGGGCGAGGTCGAGCAGCGCATCGTCGAACGCTGGACGCCGCTCGAGGTCAGCTTCGTGACCGTCCCCGCCGATCCCCGCGCGCAGGTCCGCGCGGCCGACCAAGCCAGCTATCCCGTCGAGATCGTCGACACCCGCATGCAAAAGGAGGCATCCATGCCTGAGAACACGACCATCGTGGCTGGGGATGTCCCCGCCAGCCATGAAACCCGCCAGCAGCCCGTCGTGGCCCCGGCGCAGCCCGAACCGACCGCTGCGCGTATGCCTGAACCGGCGGCGGCACCCGACGCCGAGGCCATCGCAAACCGCGCCCGCGAGGTTGAGCGCGATCGTGTGTCCACGATCTACGATCTGACCAGCCGTCTGAACCTCGAGCGCAACTTCGCCGAGGATCTGGTCAAGCGTGGTGTCAGCGTGGACGAGTCCCGTCGCCTGATCCTCGACCAGGTCGCTGCCAAGTCCGACGAAACTCGGACCTTCCCGCATGTCTCGATCCCGCTCGGCGGCCGGGATGAACGCATTACCCGCCGCGATGCAGTGGCCAACGCGCTGCTGCACCGCTACAGCCCGACGCTGTTCCCGCTCGAGGATGCCGCGCGCCAGTATCGCGGCATGACGCTGCTGGAACTCGCCCGCGAAAGCCTCGGCAATGCCGGGGTGAACACGCGGGGCCTGTCGCGCGACGAGGTGGCGACCCGCGCGCTGCATTCGACCTCCGACTTCCCCGAGATCCTGTCGGCTGTCACCAACAAGACCCTGCGGCAGGCCTATGACGCCTATCCCCGGACCTTCGCGCTCTTCTGCCGCCAGGTGCTGGCGACCGACTTCAAGTCGATGCACCGCGTCCAGCTGGGCGAGGCCCCGCAGCTTCTGGAGGTGGGCGAAAGCGGCGAGTTCAAGCGCGGCACGCTCGGCGAGAGCAAGGAGAGCTACCGCGTGAAGACCTATGGCCGGGTCGTCGCCATCACCCGGCAGGTGCTGATCAACGACGATCTCGACGCCTTCACCCGGATTCCGGCGATGTACGGCAACTCCATCGCGCAGCTGGAAAGCGACGTGGTCTGGGGCATCATCACCGCCAACCCGGCGATGGCTGACGGCAACGCGCTCTTCCACACCACGCACAAGAACCTCGCAGGCACCGGTGCCGCGCTGGAGGTGGCAAGTGTCGGCGCGGCGCGGGCGGCGATGGCGCTACAGACCGGCCTCGACAAGAAGACGGTGCTGAACATCCGCCCGGCCTTCCTGATCGTCCCGGCCGCGCTGGAGCTGAAGGCCGAGCAGTTGGTGGCCCAGAACCTCGTGCCCGCCGACAGCGCCAAGGTCGTGCCGCAGTCGATCCGCACCCTGTCGCCGATCAGCGAACCGCGCCTCGACGCGGCAAGCGCCACCTCCTGGTATCTGGCGGCCTCGCCCAACCAGATCGACACCATCGAATACGCTTATCTGGAAGGCCAGCAGGGCGCCTACATCGAGACCCGCAACGGCTTCGACGTCAATGGGGTCGAGATCAAGTGCCGCCTCGACTTCGGCGCCAAGGCCATCGACTGGCGCGGCCTCTACAAGAACCCGGGCGCGTAACCAGCGCGCCGATATGCTGAACCCTGACATGCGGGCGGTCCAATCGGGCCGCCCTTCGTCTTTCCACGAGGATCCCCATCATGAAAAACTACGTCCAGCCCGGCAATACCGTCACCCTGACCGCGCCCTATGCCGTCGCCTCCGGCGATGGCCTGCTCGTCGGATCCATCTTCGGCGTGGCCGCGGGCACTGCCGCCCTTGGGGAGGCGGTCGAGGCCGCACTCACCGGCGTCTACGACCTGAAGAAGGTCGCATCGCAAGCCTGGGCGGCAGGCGACAAAGTCTATTGGGACAACACCGCCAAGGAAGTGACCAAAACCACCACCTCGAACACCCTGATCGGCGTGGCCGTGGTTGCGGTGGCGGGTGGCGCAGGCGACACCATCGGCCGGGTGCGGCTGAACGGGTCGTTCTGATGAGCGCCTTCGCTGCTGCGATTGGCGCGCTCTTCGGCGATCCGAACATGGGGCGGGACGCGGTCTACATCGCCGATGGCGGCGCGCCTGTCCTGGTGCGTATCGTCGCCCGGCGTGCTGATGCCGTCACCGACTTCGGCGACGCGCGGCTCTGGTCGGAAACCACCCGCGTCGACCTGCGCGTGGCCGAGGTGCCAGCCCCGCGCCCCGGCGACCGCATCGAGATCGAGGGCGAGGCCTTCCTCATCCAGGGCGAGCCGGTCCGAGACGGTGAGCGGCTGGTCTGGACCGTCGACCTGCGCCCGGCTTGATCGTGATGAAACTGAAGCTCGACATCGATCCCGACATCGTCGCGATGATGGCGGCCGAGGTGGCAGCGGGCGAGCGGGCCGTGTCAGCTGCAATCCGCGAGGCCGGGACAGGGCTGAAGGCCGCCTGGCGGCTGCAGATCACCGGCGCGGGGCTCGGGGTCCGGCTCGCCCGCACCATCCGGTCGGAGCAGTTCCCCAAGGCCACGCCCAGCCTGAACGCGGCGGCCGTGGTCTGGTCCAACGCCCCGGTCATCATCGGCGCCCACGACACGGGCCCGCTGATCCGGTCGAAAAGCGGCTTCTGGCTGGCGATCCCCACGTCCGCCGCAGGCAAGTCCCTGCGCGGCGGCCGGATCACCCCCGGAGAATGGGAACGCCGCACAGGCCTACGCCTGCGCTTCATCTATCGGCGCAGGGGGCCGAGCCTGCTGGTGGCCGAGGGCCGGTTGAACACGAAGGGCCGCGCGTTCGGCAGGCTTACGCGGCCCCACAGGGGCCGCGGTCCTGCCTCACCTTCACGGTCGAAGACCAGCCGTGGCCTCGTCACAGCGCCGATCTTCCTGTTGGTGCAGCAGGTCAAGCTGCCGAAGCGGCTGGACCTGGCGCGGGACGCGGAGCAGGCGCATGACGCCCTGCCGGGGCTGATCGTGGCGAACTGGGTGGAGGCCCGCTGAACCTCAGGGCCGCGCCGCAGCTGCATCACGTCCGCGACGGCGGCGGCTCGGTTCTTCGGTGTCGCCCAAGCCCTCAAGCGCGACCGGGGCCTTGCCGGGAAACTCGACCATGAGCTTGAGCGAGCCGCCCATCGCGCGCACGTAGCTCGACAAGGTCGACAGGAGCAGATCGCTCTGGCGCTCGTACTTCGCGACGGTCGCCTGCTGGATGCCGAGGGCTTCGGCCAGCTGGACCTGCGTCAGGTCCTTGGCTTTCCGCAGTTCCTGCA
>NZ_SJZH01000033.1:2500-5737 GCF_004959785.1 Tabrizicola sp. YIM 78059 | reverse complement strand
GGCAGGATTTGAACCTGCGGCCTTCAGGTTATGAGCCTGACGAGCTACCGGGCTGCTCCACCCCGCGTCATTTTATGCAGCGTGTGGTTGCTGCGGCCCCGAGGGCAGTGCTGCGATCGGGGTATGATCGTTTTGAGAGAGCTGGTCTCTTTTCAGGTCTGGCGGCGACCTACTCTCCCACGTCTTGAGACGCAGTACCATTGGCGCAGGCACACTTATCGGCCGAGTTCGGGATGGGATCGGGAGTTTTGCGCCCGCTATGACCACCAGACCGGAGAAGAGACCGGGGGGTTTTACCCCCTTTCATCAGTGATTGTTCCAGGTTTTCGTCTACGTGCTTCTGACGATCCGTTTGCGCACATGGTTTGCCTTGTGGCGTCCATGTTTGCCTTGCTGTTTCCGGATCAGATCAAGCCAATCGGGCGATTAGTACCAGTCAGCTGAACGCATTGCTGCGCTTACACCTCTGGCCTATCGACGTGGTGGTCTTCCACGGCCCTCAAGGGAGACCTTGTTTTGAAGGGGGCTTCCCGCTTAGATGCCTTCAGCGGTTATCCTGTCCGCTCATAGCTACCCAGCACTGCCGTTGGCACGACAACTGGTCCACCAGTGGAGCGTTCAACCCGGTCCTCTCGTACTAGGGTCAACTCTTCTCAAGTCTCCTGCACCCACGGCAGATAGGGACCGAACTGTCTCACGACGTTCTAAACCCAGCTCACGTACCTCTTTAAATGGCGAACAGCCATACCCTTGGGACCTGCTCCAGCCCCAGGATGAGATGAGCCGACATCGAGGTGCCAAACGATGCCGTCGATATGGACTCTTGGGCATCATCAGCCTGTTATCCCCAGAGTACCTTTTATCCGTTGAGCGATGGCCCTCCCACTTGGGACCACCGGATCACTATGACCGACTTTCGTCTCTGCTCGACTTGTCAGTCTTGCAGTCAGGCTGGCTTCTGCCATTGCACTCAACGAGCGATTTCCGACCGCTCTGAGCCAACCATCGCGCGCCTCCGTTACTGTTTGGGAGGCGACCGCCCCAGTCAAACTCCCCACCATGCAGGGTCCCGGATCCGGATGACGGACCGCGGTTAGACATCAAGAGTGCGAAGGGTGGTATCTCAAGGGCGGCTCCACGGGAACTGGCGTCCCCGCTTCAATGCCTACCACCTATCCTGCACATCACAATCCTGATGCCAGTGCAAAGCTGGAGTAAAGGTTCATGGGGTCTTTCCGTCTAACCGCGGGTAGTGTGCATCTTGACACACAGTTCAATTTCGCTGAGTCCACGTCAGAGACAGCGGGGAGATCGTTACGCCATTCGTGCAGGTCGGAACTTACCCGACAAGGAATTTCGCTACCTTAGGACCGTTATAGTTACGGCCGCCGTTTACTGGGGCTTCGATTCAAAGCTTGCACCTCTCCTCTTAACCTTCCAGCACCGGGCAGGCGTCAGACTGTATACGTCGCCTTGCGGCTTCGCACAGCCCTGTGTTTTAAGTAAACAGTCGCCACCCCCTGGTCTGTGCCCCCCGCCCATGCTTGCGCACAGACGGGGCTCCCTTCTCGCGAACTTACGGGAGCATTTTGCCGAGTTCCTTTGACGTGGTTCTCTCAAGCGCCTTGGTATGCTCTACCAGTCCACCTGTGTCGGTTTCGGGTACGGTCTGATGTGGGGCTATTTCCAGGAACCTCCAGGCAGCCCAGACAATCCGATAAGCCTGAACTACGGTCGAGATCCGTCACATCCCACTGGCCCAGGAATATTAACCTGGTTCCCATCGACTACGCCTTTCGGCCTCGCCTTAGGGGCCGGCTTACCCTGCTCAGATTAGCTTTAAGCAGGAACCCTTGGACTTTCGGCGAGAGGGTCTCTCACCCTCTTTGTCGCTACTCATGTCAACATTCTCGCTTCCGATCTCTCCACCGGATGCCTCACGGCCCGGCTTCACAGAAAGCTCTCCATGTCCATGCCACCCTTGCGGATGGACAAGACATGACGAGCTGTATCACGGAACGCTCCGCTACCACGCACATCGCTGTGCATCCTGAGCTTCGGCTCGTGGCTTGAGCCCCGTTACATCTTCGCCGCAGGACAGCTTGTCTAGACCAGTGAGCTGTTACGCTATCTTTAAAGGATGGCTGCTTCTAAGCCAACCTCCTGGTTGTTTTGGCCGTCCCACATGCTTTCCCACTTAGCCACGAATTAGGGGCCTTAGCTGCAGGTCAGGGTTGTTTCCCTCTTCACGACGGACGTTAGCACCCGCCGTGTGTCTCCCGGATAGTACTCCACGGTATTCGGAGTTTGCTTAGACTCAGTAAGGCTGTGGGCCCCCATCATCCATGCAGTGCTCTACCCCCGTGGGTATTCGTCCGAGGCGCTACCTAAATAGCTTTCGCGGAGAACCAGCTATCTCCAGGTTTGATTAGCCTTTCACCCCTAGCCACAAGTCATCCAGACCCTTTTCAACGGGTGTTGGTTCGGACCTCCAGTTGGTGTTACCCAACCTTCATCCTGCTCATGGCTAGATCACCTGGTTTCGGGTCTGATCCAACGAACTCATGCGCCCTTTTAAGACTCGCTTTCGCTGCGCCTACACCTACCGGCTTAAGCTTGCTCGTTAGACCAAGTCGTTGACCCATTATACAAAAGGTACGCCGTCAGGGCTCAAGGCCCCTCCGACTGCTTGTAGGCGTCCGGTTTCAGGTACTGTTTCACTCCCCTCGTCGGGGTGCTTTTCACCTTTCCCTCACGGTACTGGTTCGCTATCGGTCAGCAAGGAGTACTTAGCCTTCGGGGGTGGTCCCCCGATCTTCAGACAGGATTACACGTGTCCCGCCCTACTTGATGCGTCCTCTGGTGCTTCGCATACGGGACTGTCACCCCTATGGTTGGCCTTTCCAGACCATTCTGCTCACACTTCAAGGCTCGGCTGGTCCGCGTTCGCTCGCCACTACTGACGGAGTCTCTGTTGATTTCCTTTCCTCCGGGTACTTAGATGTTTCAGTTCCCCGGGTTTGCTTCAAAACCCCTATGTGTTCAGGGTAATGATACCTGGTTCAGCCCATTATAGGCCACCGAAGGTGGTTATAACGGACTGTCAGGTGGGTTTCCCCATTCGGAGATCCATGGATCAAAGCCTATTCCCGGCTCCCCATGGCTTATCGCAGGGTATCACGTCCTTCATCGCCTCTTGCTGCCTAGGCATCCACCAAACGCCCTTTTCGCGCTTGA
>NZ_SJZH01000032.1:0-6312 GCF_004959785.1 Tabrizicola sp. YIM 78059 | reverse complement strand
GCGGCAAACGCCTGCGGCGCGGGGCGCGGCTCTGGACCGTGGCGGTGTCGACCTTCAAGGCCGAGACCTACCGCTTCCTGCGGCTGGAGCGACTCACGACCGAGGAACGCGCCGAGGGCGCCGCCTTCCCGCCGGGCACGATCCACCTGCCCACATGGGTGGAAAGCGAATGGCTGAAGCAGTTCGTGGCCGAACAGCTGGTGACGGTCCGCACGAAACGCGGCTTTGCCCGGCTGGAATGGCAGAAGCTGCGCGAGCGCAACGAGGCGCTGGACTGCCGGGTCTATGCCCGCGCCGCTGCCTGGATCGCGGGCGCGGATCGCTGGCCCGACGAGAAATGGCGCGACCTCGAGGATCAGCTCGGGGCAGCCCACACCGACACCGATCCCGCCGGGCAGATCAACCGGCCGGGACAGGCCCCGCAGGGCAAGCGCCGCTCCGACTGGCTCGGACGGCGCGGAGGATGGTTTTGATGACCGACTGGACGGAAACCGAACTTTCGGCGCTGCGCCGGGCCTATGCCAGCGGCACGACCCGGGTCAGCTATGACGGCAAGTCGGTGGATTACGGCTCGGCCGAGGATCTGCTCGCCCGCATCCGGACCATCGAGCGCGACATCGCGGGAACGACACGGCCGTTGCCGGTCGCCGGGCTGGCGGGCTTCTCCCGCGGGGATCGCTGATGCCCGCCAACTGGATGGACCACGCCATCGCCACGGTGTCGCCCCGCATGGCCGCGCGCCGAGTCATGGCGCGTCAGGCCTTCGAGACCCTGACGCGCGGCTATGACGGCGCGTCCAAGGGGCGGCGGACCGAGGGCTGGCGCGCGCCGGGCTCCTCGGCCGACACCGAGATCGGCGTGGCCGGGGCGCTGTTGCGCGACCGGATGCGCGATCTGGTGCGCAACAACCCGCATGCGGCCAAGGCCGTGGCGGTGCTGGTGAACAACATCATCGGCGCCGGCATCATGCCGCGCGCCGCCAGCGGCGACGACACGCTCGACCGCAAGGTCGACGCGCTCTTCGAACGCTGGACGGCGGAGTGCGACGCCGACGGCCAGCTCGACTTCTACGGACTGCAGACGCTGATTTGTCGCGAAATGGTCGAGGCTGGCGAAGTGCTGGTGCGTCGCAGGTTGCGCCGATCGTCGGACGGTTTGCCGGTGCCGCTGCAATTGCAGGTGCTGGAGGCCGACTTCCTCGACGCCACCAAATCCGGCGCCCTCGGCGCAGGCCGCCTTGTGCAGGGGATCGAGTTCGACCCGGTCGGCAAGCGCCGGGCTTACTGGCTCCATGCCGAGCACCCCGGCGATGCCTGGGGCGCGCTGCAGGGCGGGCTCGGATCGCACGCGGTCCCGGCGAGCGAGATCGCCCATGTCTACGAGAAACAGCGCACGCAGGCGCGGGGCGTTCCCTGGGGGGCACCGGTCATCCGGTCATTGCGCGATCTCGACGACTACGAGGTGGCGGAACTCGTCCGCAAGAAGACCGAGGCCTGCGTCACCGCCATCGTCTTCGGCGACGACGAGGCCCAGCAGGGTATCGCGCCCTCCGTGGTCGACGCCGATGGCAACCGGGTCGAGCAGTTCGAGCCGGGGCTGATCGCCTATGCCCGGGGCGGCAAGGACATCCGTTTCAACCAGCCCGCGGCCACCGGCGGATACGGCGAATACAAGCGCGCCAGCCTGCACACGATCTCGGCCGGGTTCCGGGTGCCCTACGAACTGCTGACCGGGGACCTGTCCCAGGTCAACTATTCCTCGATCCGGGCGGGGCTCGTGGAGTTCCGCCGCATGATCGACGCCGTCCAGTGGCAGCTCTTCATCCCGATGCTCTGCGCCCCCGTCTGGCGTTGGTTCACCGAGGCCGCTTGGGCGGCGGGCCAGATCCCGACGCCGGACGTACCGGTGGAATGGTCGCCGCCCAAGTTCGACGCCGTCGATCCCTACAAGGACGCGATGGCCGATCTGCTGGCGATCCGGACCGGCACCATGACGCTGGCGCAAGCTATCGCGCGGCAGGGCCATAACCCTGATGCAGTCCTCGCGGAAATCGCCGCGACCAACGCCAAGCTCGACGGTCTCGGCCTCGTGCTCGACAGCGATCCGCGCCGCGTCACGAAAACCGGCAGCGCGCAGGCGGGCGATCCGGCCAGCGAGGCGGCCGCCCCCGCATCTGAACCAAAGAAGGAATAGGGCCATGCCCGAGACCAACATGTCGGCCCCGGTCGCCCTGCCGATGCAGCTGCGGCGCGCGCCGATCTTGCCCGCGACCGTCAACACCGAGGCGCGCTCGGTCGACGTGGTCTTCACCACCGGCGCGGCCGTTCGGCGGCGGCGCTGGACCGGCTGGGACACCTCCGTGCCCTTCGACGAGATCCTCGAAGTGAGCGAACGGGCGGTGGACCTGACGCGCCTCAATGCCGGGGCTCCGGCGCTCGACAGCCATTCGGTCTGGTCCTCGCATTCGCAAGTGGGCGTCGTCGAACGCGCGTGGATCGAGGGCAAGGAAGGCAAGGCCACCATCCGCTTTCCGCGCGAGGGGCTCGACCAGGCCGCCGACCGCATGTTCGGCCTGATCAGCGACGGCATCATCCGGAACGTCTCGGTCGGCTATTCCATCGAGCGGGTGAAGGTGGTCGAGCCCGCCACGAAAGGCGAGGTCGAGCAGCGCATCGTCGAACGCTGGACCCCGCTCGAGGTCAGCTTCGTGACCGTTCCCGCCGATCCCCGCGCACAGGTCCGCGCCGCAGATCAGGCCAGCTATCCCGTCGAAATCGTCGACACCCGCATGCAGAAGGAGGCATCCATGCCTGAGAGTACGACCACCGTGGCCGGGGATGTCCCCGCCTTGACCGAGACCCGCCAGCAGCCCGTCGCGGCCCCGGCACAAACCGAACCGACCACCGCGCGCACGCCGGAACCGGCTCCTGCGCCCGACGCCGAGGCCATCGCGACCCGTGCCCGTGATGCCGAGCGCGACCGCGTCTCCACCATCTACGATCTGACGGGCCGCCTGAACCTCGAGCGCAGCTTCGCCGAGGACCTGGTCAAGCGCGGCGTCAGCGTGGACGAGTCCCGCCGCCTGATCCTCGACCAGGTCGCCGCGAAGTCTGACGAGACCCGGACCTTCCCCCATGTCTCCGTCCCCCTCGGCGGCCGGGACGAGCGCATCACCCGCCGCGACGCGGTGGCCAATGCGCTCCTGCACCGCTACAGCCCGACGCTGTTTCCGCTGGAGGATGCCGCCCGCCAGTATCGCGGCATGACGCTCTTGGAACTGGCCCGCGAAAGCCTCGGCAATGCCGGGGTCAACACCCGCGGCCTGTCGCGCGACGAGGTGGCGACGCGGGCGCTGCACTCGACCTCGGACTTTCCCGAGATCCTTTCGGCCGTCACCAACAAGACCCTGCGGCAGGCCTATGACGCCTATCCCCGGACCTTCACGCTCTTCTGCCGCCAGGTGCTCGCCACCGACTTCAAGGCCATGCACCGCGTCCAGCTGGGCGAAGCGCCGCAGCTTCTGGAAGTCGGCGAAAGCGGCGAGTTCAAGCGCGGCACGCTCGGCGAGAGCAAGGAGAGCTACAAGGTCAAGACCTATGGCCGGGTCGTCGCCATCACCCGCCAGACGCTGATCAACGACGATCTCGACGCCTTCACCCGGATCCCGGCGATGTACGGCAACTCCATCGCCCAGCTGGAGTCGGACGTCGTCTGGGGCATCATCACTTCAAACCCGGCGATGGCCGACGGCAACGCGCTCTTCCACACCACGCACAAGAACCTCGCCGCAACGGGCGCTGCGCTGGATGTGGCGAGCGTCGGCGCGGCGCGGGCGGCGATGGCGCTGCAGACCGGCCTCGACAAGAAGACGGTGCTGAACATCCGCCCCGCTTTCCTGATCGTGCCTGCGGCCCTCGAACTGAAGGCCGAGCAGCTGGTGGCCCAGAACCTCGTGCCGGCCGACAGCGCCAAGGTGGTGCCGCAGTCGATCCGCACCCTCTCGCCGATCAGCGAGCCGCGCCTCGATGCGGCCAGTGCCACCTCCTGGTATCTGGCGGCCTCGCCCAACCAGATCGACACCATCGAATACGCCTATCTCGAGGGCCAGCAAGGCGCCTACATCGAGACCCGCAACGGCTTCGACGTCGACGGCGTCGAGATCAAGTGCCGCCTCGACTTCGGCGCCAAGGCCATCGACTGGCGCGGCCTCTACAAGAACCCGGGCGCGTAACGTCAGAACAGGCCGTAGAGGTCGCGCCGCCCGTGCACGGCGCGGACGATCTCGATGTCGACGCCGACGATCCGGTAGAGCAGCAGGTAGGACCCGCTCACCAGATAGCGCAGCCCGGGGCGGATATCGTCCCGGGCCGGACCCATCTGCGGATTGTCGGCCAAGTGGCTGGCGACCTCGTCCAGCCTGTCGAGGACGCGGTCGGCTGCGGACGGATCGTCGTCCGCGATGTGCGTCCAGATCTCGATCAGGTCGTCGCGGGCCGCCCGCGTGAAGAGGACCCGCGGCATGCGTGTCAGGACGCGCTTCTGCGGTTCCGCGCCTCGCGCTTGATATCGGCCATGGTCGTGCCGGGCTCGGCGCGGCCGCTGGAAATCCCGGCATCCCAGAGTTCACCCACGACCCGCCGTGCCCGCCACTCCCGCAGGGCCTCGCGGACCACCTCGCTCGACGAGGCATAGGCGCCGCTGCCCACCGCCTCCTGCAGAAGGGCGGCATGCTCGTCGGTGATGGAAATGCTGATCTTTCCGGCCATGTCCGATCCTCCTGCCGCAAAGGTAGGAAAAATTCGCACCACGCGCAACTGTCACCCGAAAGGAAATCCCCATGAAGAACTACGTCCAGCCCGGCAACACCCTCACCCTGACCGCGCCCTATGCCGTCGCCTCGGGCGAGGGCCTGCTCGTCGGCTCCATCTTCGGCGTCGCTTCCGGCACCGCTGCCCTCGGAGAAACCGTCGAGACCGCGCTCACCGGCGTCTACGATCTGAAGAAGGTCGCATCGCAAGCCTGGGCGGCAGGCGACAAGGTCTATTGGGACAACACCGCCAGGGAAGCGACCAAGACCACCACCTCGAACACCCTGATCGGCGTGGCTGTGGTCGCGGTGGCGGGCGGCGCAGGCGACACCATCGGCCGGGTGCGCCTGAACGGGAGCTTCTGATCGGGCCTATATGGCAACGAGATACCGGGCCCGGAGTTCCGCGAGATGTGACGTCAGCCAAGCCGGCCCGGTTTGCGCCCAGGTTTCCCAGAGCTCCGGATAACTCATGGCGACGAAACTCGGACCCGCGCCCGCAACCCGTTCGGCGAAAGCAGCGATTTCGGCGCGATGTGCCGCAAACTCGGGGCAAGCATCGGGGTTCTGCGGCTCCCAGAACAGATAGAGGAGCGTGGTGGAGCGATCCCGGAACGTGCGCGCCATACCGAAGGCATGCTTGATCAGTTGGGCCGCATCCAGCCAGACATAGCTGTCCGGCGCGTCCATAAGCCGGATCATCTCGCGGAAATAGCCATGATCGCGCCTGCCGTCGCGGATTTGCTCGGCATAGGCAGGCGAGAAGGCGGCGCGGTGTCTGACAACATACTCGGTCAGTTTGGACTCGATGCCGACCACGGCGGTCGGGCCTGAAAGCAGAACATCGAGGTTCGGGGATCGTCCGCCCCGCAGGCCAGTCGGGCATTTCCGCTCGAACTGGAGTTGATCGAAGGTCGCGCCGCCTGGCATCGCCAGATCGCCGATGCGACGGCGGAAGGGCGCAAAGCAGTTCACGGCAAGTGCAGACGAGGAATGCGCTGCCCGAAACTTGGTCTGAAGTTCGTTGCCGTCGCCCGCGCTGAGATCGGCCTCGAAGTCCTCGGGCAGGACCATCGGCAGCAGGTTGCCCCTGAAATCTGCGGCATAGCCGTTGTCGTCGATCAACCCGTCAGGACGCTGACGGGCCAGTGCGCTTTTGAGGGCGACAAGCGCTCGGGTGCGAACGGCGCTCTGGGAAATGGAAACAAGTGTCATGGAGGGCAGCATAACCGTGAACGCCTTTGCATCCACTGTCGATTTGCTCTTCGCCGATCCCAACATCAGTCGGGACGCGGTCTACTTCGCCGAGGGCGGCGCGCCCGTCCTGGTGCGCGTCGTTGCCCGGCGTGCCGATGCGGTCACCGACCTCGGCGATGCACGGCTCTGGTCCGAGACCACCCGGATCGACCTGCGCGTGGCCGAGGTGCCAACCCCGCGCCCCGGCGACCGTATCGAGATCGAGGGTGACGCCTTCCTCATCCAGGGCGAGCCCGTCCGCGACCGCG
>NZ_SJZH01000031.1:0-6539 GCF_004959785.1 Tabrizicola sp. YIM 78059 | reverse complement strand
TGGCGTCTGACATCTGCGGCCGTCGTGGACTCGGTGGCCGATCAGCGCTCCGCAGGCTGGGCCTGCTGGCGCGGCAATGCGGCGGGCCTCGGCGGCTGGACTTTCGTCACGCGGATTTCGCTGACGACGCTGCAGGCAACAGGGATGGGGTTCTTCGGACTTTACGGCTCTACCGCCGCGCTTGCCACCACCCTGACGCTGGCCGCCGCGGTGAACTGCATCGGCATCGGTTTCCAGCGCGGAACCCATGCAAACTGGCAGCTGGTCCGCAACGACGGCACCGGTGCGCCGACGCTGACGGACATGGGCACAGGCTTCGCGATTGCCACGGGCGGCGTGCTGACCCTGTTCATCGCCGCCCCGCCGAACGGCAGCTCGGTCTGGATGCGCGTCGTCGACGAGGTTTCCGGCGCGGTCTTCGAGCAGGAAATCACCGCCGACCTGCCTGCGAACACGCAATTCCTGTCCCCACGGCTGTTCATAAACACCGGGGCGACAGCAGCCGCCGTCGCCTACGACTGCGCCGGGGTCTACCTCGAAACCGATTTCTGAACAGCATGACCGCGAAAGGACCATCATGAACGACCAGACCACCCTGACCAGCGAGGTCGCGCGGGCCTTTCGGGACCACGGGATCACCGCCGCGCTCACCGCCCTGATCGGCGGCACTATCGCCCTGATCGCGGCGATCACGCGCAAGGCCTTCACGAACGAAGCCCTGCTTGACCGCCTCGACCGCGAGCTGGTCTCCGAGCGGGACAGGATCGACCGCCAGCGCAGCGAGGACCGAAAGGCCGACGGTGACCGGTTGGACCGGATCGAGACCGACATCCGCTCGATGCGGGACATGCTCTTCGACGCCTTCCAGCGCGGCCGATCCGACTGACCACCTGGCGACCACACCACCACGACCACATCCCCCGCCCCAGAGGCGGGTTTTTCATTTGGAGGATCCACGATGCCCACCCTGACCTACCCACATTGGCGCGATGTGCCCGCGAACGCTTGGCGTTGGCCGACCTTCTCGGCCGCCGAGATTGCCTGCCGCGGCACCGGGGCGATCAGGATCAACACCGAGGCCATGGACAAGCTGCAGGCCCTGCGCGACCGCCTCGGCAAGCCGCTGATCGTGCGCTCGGCCTATCGCAGCCCGGAACACAACCGTGCTGTCGGAGGCGCCCCGGCATCGAAACACATGCAGGGCACGGCCTTCGACATCGCGATGGCGAACCACGATCCGGTGACCTTCGAGTCCGCGGCGCGGGCCGTGGGTTTCCTCGGCTTCGGATACTACCCCCGCTCCGGCTTCATGCACATCGACCTCGGGCCCGCCCGATCCTGGGGCGATCCCTTCCCGGCGCGGGCCGTACCCTTCGCGCCGGAACTGCCGCCCGCGCGCGAAGTCCTGTCGGAAAGCCGCACGCTCCGGGGCGGGGGTGCTGCGGGTGTTGCCACCGTCGGCGCCGCCAGTGTTGAAGTGCTGCAGGACGTCCTCGCGGAAACCCAGTCCACGATCCAGCCGCTTGTGCCCTACCTCGACACGCTGCGCTGGGTGCTGATCGTTATCGCGCTGATCGGCATCGCCGTCACCATCCACGCGAGGCTCGACGACTGGAAACGGGGACAGCGGTGATCGGCTGGCTCCTCACCCACGGCCCGGCGCGGAAAGCGCTGGGCCTGATCCTTGCCGCCGCAGCGATCCTGCTGTTCCTCATGAACCTACGCCGAGCTGGCGAACGCGCCGGGCGCGTCGCCGAACGGCTTGATGCCCGAGAGAGAAACGATGCCATCCACCGCCAAATGCTCGACGCCGCCGCTCGCCGCCCTGCTGATCGCGATGCTCTGGCTGACCGGCTGCGCGATGGCAGGTTCTGAAGCCCGCGCGCCCTGCCCGCCGGTGGTTGATTACTCCAGCGCTGATCAGGATCGGGCCGCCGATGAGGTCGAGGGGCTACCGGGAGAGGCTGTCATCGTCCGGATGCTCGGCGATTACGCCGTGTTGCGCGATCAGGCACGGGCGTGCAGGTGAAATCCGAGCCGGGCGAAGCCTGCCACGAGGCAAGCGCCAGACGCCTCGACCGCGGCGCATCGCCCGGCCCGGTTCATGGATTCACGATGTCAACGAGCAGCAGGGATTCGCTGCGAGTTGATGATGTCAGGTGCTGCCCTGCTTGTCTCACGGAGTGATGGGCACCATTGTGCACCTCGCAGGGGCTGGCCGTTCGCCCTCACGGGAGTGAGGGGGACATTTCTTCGAGGCCAGTGAGTATCCGAGCACGAATGCGATCCACCAGGTCGGTACCGGTGGAGATGTCAAAGCTCGCCGTTTCCAGCAGCGTTTCCTGACCCGTCACACGGAACCGCGCGCGGATCCCTTCCTCGTCACCCAGACCCGCATGGTGGGGATAAAGCAGCGTCAGGCGCGGGGCCTTGTAGAGGTGGGCGTAGGCCATCATCTGATAGACGTCCGCCTGGGACACCCCCTGCTTCGGATCGTCGATCCGGTCGGAAATCCGCTTCCATTTGGTGTCGATCACATGGGCGACCTGGCCAGCGCGCCAGATCAGGATGTCGGGCTTGGTTTGGAACACCCCCCGTTCGTCATCGACCGATGTGAGGCAGAAAAGGCCGCCACCCTGCAAAGTCACGCGGAACTCGGACCCCGCAAGCGCCCGCGTCACCAGACGGCCTATGTATTCCTCGAACAGGGCATTCATCTCGAACAGCAGGGCCGAACCCTGCCCTGACCCGGCGCTGGTGGTCTGGTATCGGTTGCGCAGAAACAGTTGCGCCATTCCAAAGAGTTCCTGCCACGCGCTGTTGGTGCGGTCGATGACAACATCGTCCCACTGCAAGGCAGGGATCTGCACCTCCGCAACCTCGGCATAAACGAAGGCCAGTTCCCGCAGCCGCTGCACATTCGTCGCGTTTCGCGACATGCCCGCCAGATGCGCGATGGTCGCCTTCATGATGCGGTTGAGGGCGATATCCTCGGACAGCTCATCATAGCGGCACGCCAGGCGGCCCGGGTTTGCGAGATGGCGGGTGAACTGGCGCGGGATATCCAGCGATCCCCGCAAGGTCGGCAGGTCGTCGTCGTGGAGGGTATAGCGCCGCGGCATGCCGCGGCGTACCGCCTCGGTCAGCTTGTCGCAAAAGATGCGGATCAGGATTTCAAGCAGCGTTTCGCGCTGCCAGTCGAGGTCGGTCATGCGCCCGGTCTGTATCTTCAGGTCGAGAGCCACCGCCAGCATGTGGACAAGGCGCTTGCGGATCTCGCGCGTCTCTTGTGCCGATCCTTCATTTTCGCCGACATCGATCTTCGGCAGGATTTCAAGCGTACAGCCCGGCACCGCCAAGACTCCGACTACTCCGCGCGCCCGCAAGTCATGGCGGCGATCCTCCAGCACGCCACCGCCGCCACGCCCGGCGAAGGGGGATGCCTTGGCCAGTGCCACAAGGCGCTGGGCAAGATGCGACGGAATATACCCCTCCCCATCGCCATGGGGCACGGCCTCCCATTCACGGACGCTGTAGGCGGGCATCAGGCCGCGAACTCGGAGAAGTCGAACTGGTCCTTCACCCGCCAGCGCAGTCTCTCGGCCCCGAAATCGTCAGCGGCAATTCCCGGCGGCGCCGTCAGGCGGCGCGCCTCCAGAAACCGGGATGGGCCCTGCGGGCCATCGCCCAGAACGGCGGCGACCTTCGACCAATCCTCGTAGAAATACTCGGACAGGAGCGGAATCACCTTGTGCCGCATGACGTCCTCGACGGCCTCGGCCGATGTGCAGCCAGTGAAATAGGCGTGCCCGATCTGGTGTTCGCGGTCGAAAAGGTACTCGATGCGATCGTTGATCGTGGTCAGCAGTGTCTGCAGGTTGATCCCGCCGACATTCGGGGACAGGACTGAGGGGTTAGGCATCAGTTCCTTGAACGTGAACCGACGGCGTAGGGCCGTGTCCAGCAGCGCAATCGAACGGTCGGCCGTGTTCATGGTACCGATGATGTGCAGGTTGGGCGGCACCCCGAAGTGCTTCTTCGAGTAGGGCAAGGTCAGCTGGATTTCGTCTCGCCGCCCGAGGCGCTTGTCCGGTTCCAGGAGCGTGATCAGTTCGCCGAAGACTTTCGAGATGTTGGCCCGGTTGATCTCGTCGATGATCAGGACATGCGCAGATGCGGTACTCTGCTCAACCCTGACCGTGGCGCCCGACGTCTGCAAGTCGCCATCCATTGAAGAATTCCGCACCGCGGCAGTTGCGGAAGTCGCGTCTGCAGGCACCAACCAAGCCTGGTCGGGATGACTAGCCCATGTGGGCATGTTGTGTTTTTCCCAACCACCGGTCGGCTCAATACCCGTCTCTCGACCTGCTCGCACGAGGGCTTCGCGATATTGCTGGAGGGAGAAACCCTGCGGGTGTTCCTCCGCCAGTTGCAGCGCGACGTCCTGGGCAAGCTTTCGGAAAGTGCCATCGCGCACAGGCGGAAGTTGGCCGACTGTAAACAGCTCTTCCGCCAATGCCGGTTGGGGCTGAAGGTCATCGTTGTCTGCGCCTTCGGCCGCGGCCGACGGAAACACATCTGCATTGGGCTCCGGGGCATCAGGCATCGCTTGCGTTGCATCTGCATCCTGCGCGTGGATCGTGACGGCTTTTGCACTGGCCTCTGCACGCCGAGCAACTCGTTGGAATATCCCGGCGACCGGTTCAAGGCGGAAGCCTGCACCATTTTCAGACGGATCCTCCCCGTCGACGGCAGGTCTAAGCCCCTCGACAAATTCCTCGTATGACATCGACTGGTGGAAGGTCACGAACTCGATCCGGCCCTCGGACATCAAGCGCCGGTATTCCGCCATCAGTCGATCACGGCTCTTCGCGCCGGTCAGATCGAACGCAGCAGCATCGCCCAAGCAGAGACGAACTGCCTCCCACGCCGTCTGGTAGGTCTTGCCGGTGCCGGGAGGTCCATAGAGGATCAGGTTGGTTGTCTCGATCTGTGTGGCCTGCGACATGGACGGGTCCTTCGCCTTTCCGTCCTGCGTCAGGACAAAGGTATACTCGGTCGTGGTGCTGCGCTCCGGCCCGGTCCGAGTGGGGGCCGGGACCGAAGCAAGCTGCTGGAAAGCCTCTTTCTCCAACGCCTGGCAGACATTTGCCCAGTTTTTCACAAGGCCCGACATGTCGTGCAGGTCACCGGCGCGGATGGTTACCGAATGAAGTCCGGCCTCCCGGGCGGGCTCGATGAAATAGTTGAGAGCCACGAGACGCGCGCGTTCTGCCCCGCGCACCAGGTGCGTGTGCTGTTCGGGTAGCGGCAACGGCGTGTCATGCTGATCGACGATGATGTAGCCCGCCGCATGCAGTCTTGCGGCCGCGTCGCCCGGTTGGCTCCACCCGCCATTGAATGTGTTCGACGCCTTGCCCAAGAGGTACCCGACAATTGGCTTCGTCGGGAAGCGCTTGTCCTGGCGCGGGCGGCTGGACCGCACCCAAAAATCCTTCGGCTCGCCGAAACTCGAGAACGCATCGGCATGTGCACCTGACCTGCGGAACTCTTCGTAGGCGTCCATCGCACCCTCGATCCTCTCGCGAGTGAAGGCGTCATCCTTGCCATTGGTCCCCTTGCGAATGATCTGGAACCCGAGAGCCTCAAGTTTGGCGAATGATTGCGCCTCTCCGAAGCCGTTGAAGAATTCCTTCGCTGCGAGGGCGCGGCCATCGGGAAGATGCCCCAAAGCTGCTGCGACGGAGGCCTTCGCGGGATAGGTCTGATCCTTGCCTTCATCGCTGACCCAGACCTGTGGGCTGGCAAAGCCACCACGGGCGAGGAACGCCTTCAGGCCAAGTTGATCGCATTCCTGCATCGCCGCCTCGATTTCCTTGCGGGTGAGGCGGTCGATCAATGCCTGATGTTCGGCCTTGTCGGGCACATTGGATTGTTCGGTCAGGAAGGAATGGTACAGCTTCAGGGCTTGTTGGAGGCTGGCAAGACCCGCGCGCAATACACCGTCGATCGGGACAGGCGAGGGATTGGGGCGTTCTGCCCGTTCATCCTCGGCGGTGTAGGCAAAACGGTTAAGGACGCTGTCCCGATCCTCTTGCGCGAACAACTCGTCCAGATCGCCCAGATACTGTTCAACGCGCCTGGCGCTGCTCGCCCGAGACGAGGCAGTTGCCTCCGTCTGGCCCTGAGCGACAAGCCACTTCCGGAATTCGTCCTGTTGCATCGTATCGCCGCCTGCCTCGCCGAATGGTGACGTTCCAAGGTCAGGAAGCCGAGGGCAGAATCCGTCGTCGTCAATTCACCGTCTGGAACTACAGGGCCGATGATGGCCGGAAGGAAGCAGGTGCGCAACTGCGAGTTGCCCGCCATTGCCTGCGACTGCACGCCTATCCGTGCGGGTGCGGTTTTTCTGTGGCGGTGTTGATGTGGCGTTGATGTAAACCGGAACTACAAAAGCCCGACGGTTTGCGTCTGGTTATATCTATTTGATATCTTTGATAAATTTGGTTGCGGGGGCAGGATTTGAACCTGCGGCCTTC
>NZ_SJZH01000030.1:0-6845 GCF_004959785.1 Tabrizicola sp. YIM 78059 | reverse complement strand
CGTCGAAGACCCGCAAGCCGCCCGCGCCGAAGCTGAAGCCTGTCCCCGAGGCGGCCGTGGTTGCCGTCGGCGACACGCTCCGCGAACAGGGTCTGGCAGTCCCCGCCGTCGGCGGCGGCACGACCTTCCTGCAGGCCAAGACCGCGAACGAGGTGCTGAAGGCGCAGGAGCGGCGCATCCGGCTGCAGAAGCTGAAGGGGGAGTTGATCGAGCGGGCCCGCGCGCTGGCGCTGGTGTTCCGGCTGGCACGAGAGGAACGGGACGCATGGGTGAACTGGCCTGCGCGCGCCGCGGCGCTGATGGCGGCCGAGCTCTCGGCCTCGTGCAGCGACGCGACGGACCAACAGATCACAGTGGAGCCAGCCGCGATGCAGAAGGTGCTGGAGAAACATGTACGCGCCCACCTCGACGAACTCGCCGAGGTCCGGCCCGACTTCCGATGAGAGTGGCGATGGCCTGACGGGCTTCGACGGCGCGGGCGAGATCCTGCGCGCCTGGGGCAACGGGCTGCGGCCCGATCCGGACCTTACCGTTTCGGAATGGGCGGACCGGCACCGGATGCTCTCGGGCCGCGCCTCGGCCGAGCCGGGGCGGTATCGCACGGTGCGCACGCCCTACATGCGCGAGATCATGGACCGGCTGAGCCCTGGCGATCCCACGCAGCGGATCGTATTCATGAAGGCCGCGCAGGTCGGCGCGACCGAGGCGGGCAACAACTGGATCGGGTTCGCGATCCACCAGGCGCCCGGCCCGATGCTGGCGGTCCAGCCGACCGTGGAACTGGCCAAGCGCAACTCGCGCCAGCGGATCGATCCGCTGATCGACGAGAACCCGGAGCTGCGGGAGCGGGTGAAGCCCGCCCGGTCGCGCGACGCGGGCAACACGATGCTGTCGAAGGAGTTCGCGGGCGGCATCCTGATCATGACCGGGGCGAACTCGGCCGTGGGCCTTCGCTCGACCCCGGCGCGGTACATCTTCCTCGACGAGGTCGACGCCTATCCGGCGTCCGCTGACGAGGAAGGCGATCCGGTGACGCTCGCCGAGGCGCGGTCGCTGACCTTCGCCCATCGGCGCAAGGTGTTCCTGGTCTCGACGCCCACGATCCGGGGGCTGAGCCGGATCGAGCGGGAATACGAGGCCAGTGACCAACGCCGGTTCTTCGTGCCGTGCCCGCATTGCGGCGCGATGCAGTGGCTGAAGTTCGACCGGCTGCGCTGGCAGAAGGGGCACCCCGAGACGGCCGAGTATCACTGCGAGGGCTGCGACGCGGCAATCGCGGAACACCACAAGACGGCGATGCTGGAGGGCGGCGAATGGCGGGCGACCGCCACGGCCGCCGATCCGACCACGGTCGGGTATCACCTCTCGGCGCTCTATTCGCCGATCGGCTGGCTGAGCTGGGAGCGGATCGTGCGGGCATGGGACGCAGCCCAAGGGTCGGACGAAGCGATCAAGGCCTTCCGCAACACCATCCTCGGCGAGACCTGGGTCGAGACCGGCGAAGCGCCGGACTGGCAGCGGCTCTACGACCGGCGCGAGACGTGGAAGCCCGGTATCGTTCCCGCGGGCGGGCTGTTCCTGACCGCCGGGGTCGACGTGCAGAAGGACCGGATCGAGGTCGATGTCTGGGCCTGGGGTCGTGGCTTGGAAAGCTGGCTGGTCGATCACGTCGTGATCGAGGGCGGGCCCGGCGATCCGGCCTGCTGGCAGCAGCTGACCGACCTGCTCGGCCGGGTCTGGCGGCACGAGGGCGGGCGGCACATGACGCTGGCGCGGCTCGCGATCGACACGGGTTACGAGACGAGCGCGGTCTATGCCTGGTCGCGGCAGACGGGCTTCGGGCAGGTGGCGCCGGTGAAGGGCGTCGAGGGGTTCAACCGCTCGAGCCCGGTGAGCGGGCCGACCTATGTCGATGCGACCGTCGCGGGCAAGCGGCTGCGCCGCGGCGCCCGGCTCTGGATCGTCGCCACCTCGACCTTCAAGGCCGAGACCTATCGCTTCCTGCGGCTGGAGCGGCCGACGAAAGAGGAACAGGCGGCGGGTGCGCTGTGCCCGCCCGGCACGATCCATCTGCCGGACTGGGCCGACGGCGAATGGCTGAAGCAGCTGACCGCCGAACAGCTGGTGACGGTCGCTACCCGCCGCGGCTTCGCCCGGCTCGAATGGCAGAAGCTGCGCGAGCGCAACGAGGCGCTGGATTGCCGGGTCTATGCCCGCGCCGCCGCCTGGATCGCGGGTGCGGATCGCTGGCCGGAGGCCCGCTGGGCCGATCTGGAAGCGCAGCTCGGCGCGGCGAAGCAGGACGGGCCAACGGACGGCGCGGCGACAGAGCCGTCCGTCCCAGCACGAAGGCTGCCGCTCCGGCGGACGATACGCTCGAGCTACATGAGGTGAACGCCATGGCCACGGCCGCCGAACTCCGCGCCCGCCGCGAGGCGCTGGCCGCGCAGCGCGTCTCCGGCATCGCCCGCGTGAGCTACGACGGCAAGACGGTCGAATACCGCAGCCTGGCCGAGATCGACCGGGCGCTCGAGGCGCTGGAGCGGGAGATCGCCGCCGCCGAGGGGCGCCGGATCGTGCGGCAGCTGCGCGTGACGACGGCGAAGGGGCTCTGATCCATGGGGCTTCTCGACCGCTTCCGCCGCGCAAGGGCCGGCGGCGCCCCGGCCGTGCGCGCCCGCCTCGAGGGCGCCATGGCACAGCGCCGCCTGCGGGGCTGGAACCCGCCCTTGGAGAACATCAACGCGCTGGTCGCCGCGGGCGGGCCGCGACTCCTGGCGCGGTCGCGCGAACTGGTGGTCGCCAACGGCTATGCGGCGAACGCCTGCGAGGCCTTCGCCGCCAACCTCGTGGGCGACGGGATCAAGCCCTCCTCGCTGATCGGGGACGGGGCGCTGCGCGACCGGGTGCAGAAGCTCTGGCTCGCCTGGACGGACGAGGCCGATGCGGATGGTCTGACCGACTTCTACGGGCTTCAGGCCATGGTCGCGCGCGAGATGTTCGTCGCCGGCGAATGCTTCGTGCGCCTGCGCCCGCGCCGGCCCGAGGACGGGCTTTCGGTGCCGCTTCAGCTGCAGCTTCTGCAATCCGAGATGCTGCCCTTCGAGAAGACCGAAACGGCCGCCGACGACAACCGCATCCGCTGCGGGATCGAGTTCGACGCCATCGGGCGGCGGGTGGCCTATCACTTCCGCCGCCGCCATCCGGGCGACAGCACGGACCGGCGGGTGGCGGTGCCCGAGACGGTGCGCGTGCCGGCGGCGGACGTGCTGCACATCTACCGGCCCATCGATGCGGGCCAGATCCGGGGCCTGCCGCATGTGGCGCCGGCCATGGTGCGGCTCTTCCTGCTCGACCAGTACGACGACGCGGAACTCGACCGGAAGAAGACCGCGGCGATGTTCGCGGGCTTCATCACGAAGGCGGCGCCCGAGGAGCCGATGATGGGCGAAGGCGCCGCCGATGCCGAGGGGGCGGCCCTCGCCAGCCTCGAGCCCGGTACGATGCAGGTGCTGCTGCCGGGCGAGGACGTGAAGTTCTCGTCCCCGGCGGACGTCGGCGGGGGCTACGAGGCGTTCCAGTACCGCACGCTGCTCGCCGTCTCGGCCGCGCTGGGGCTGCCCTATCACCTCGTCACCGGCGACACGGGCCGGGCGAACTATTCCTCGCTGCGCGCCGAACTGGTCGAGTTCCGCAGGCGCATCCAGCAGCTCCAGCACGGCGTGATCGCCCATCAGCTCTGCCGGCCGGTCTGGGCGCGCTGGCTCGAGACGGCCGTGCTCGCGGGCGCGCTCGAGGGCCGGCCGGACGCGCTGCGGCCCGTCCAGTGGATCCCGCCGCGCTGGGACTGGGTCGATCCGCTGAAGGACATCCAGGCGCAGGTCCTCGCCATGGAGGCGGGCATCGTCTCGCGGCGCAAGGTGGTCGAGGCCACGGGCTACGACGTCGAGGAGATCGACCGCGAGAACGCCGCCGATGCGGCGCGGGCGGCGGGCCTCGGCCTGCATTACCGCACGAGCCCCGGCGGGACGCAGGGCGCCCGCGCCACGCCCGCCCGGCTGCCCGATCCGGGGTCGGATGCGCCGGGCGCAGACGCGCAACCCGAACAGGAGTGACAGGATGAAGAGCTGGTATGCGATCCGCGCCCGGGGGCGCGACCGGGAGGACGCGCGGGCGGAAGTGGCGATCTACGACGAGATCGGCGCCTTCGGCGTCTCGGCGAAGGGGTTCCTCGCGGAACTCGGGGCGCTGCCCGAGGGCACCCCCGTCGATCTGCGGCTGAACAGCCCCGGCGGGTCGGTCTTCGACGCGGTGGCGATCCACAACGCGCTGAGGCGCCATGCCGGGACCGTGACGGTCTGGATCGACGGCATCGCCGCCTCGGCGGCCTCCTACGTGGCCATGGCGGGCGACGAGATCGTCATGCCCGAGAATACCTTCCTGATGATCCACGACCCCTCCGGCCTCGTCATGGGCACGGCGGAGGACATGCGCGCCATGGCCGAGGCGCTCGACAAGGTGAAGGGCAGCCTCGTCTCGGGCTATGCCGGCAAGTCCGGCCGCACGCCCGAGGAGGTCGCCGCGCTGATGGCCGCCGAGACCTGGTTCGACGCCGCCGACGCCGTGGCGCAGGGCTTCGCCGACCGGATCGCCGACCCGGTCCGCATCGCCGCGCGTTTCGACACCGGGCGCTTCCGCAACGCACCGCCGGTGCTGGCGGAGCAGGCCGAAGCCGAGCCGGAGCCCGGAGACGAGAACGACGGGGCCGATACCGGGGCCACCGACGAGGCGGTCATGGTCGAGGACGCCGCGGTCGCGGACGCCTGGGACGAGCAGGCCGCCGCGTCCGATGCGCCGCAACCGCCGGCGGGCACGTCCCCGCCGGGCGGACCGCCGCCCGATCCGTCCGCGATCCGCGCCGAGGCCCTCGCCCATGCCCGCGCCGTGATCGACCTCTGCCGCCTTGCGGGCCGGCCGCAGATGGCGGGCCGCTTCCTCGAACGCGATGCGGGCCTCGACGAGGTGCGCGCATCGCTCCTCGCCGCGAAGGCCGAGGCCGAGCCCGAGATCGCGCCGCATCACCCGCAGCCCGGCCGCAGCGCGAGCGCGCGTCCCTGGGGCGACGTGATCGCCCGCACCTTCAAGCCGAAAGGATGAGCCGATGACCACGCTGACCGAAGGCCCGCATGCGGGCGGCTTCCTCGTCTGGGAAGTCGCGCGCGACTACACCCGCGAAACCGTCGTCCTCGCCTCCGGCGCGGGCAAGATCGATCCCGGCACGGTGCTCGGCAGGATCGCGACGGGCGGCAAGTTCGTCCCGCTCGCCCCCGCCGCCTCGAACGGCAGCCAGAACGCCGCCGGGATCCTCTGGGGCAAGGCCGATGCGACCGACGCCGATGCCGCGGCGGTGGCCGTCCTGCGCGGCCCGGCCCTCGTCAACCGCCACGAACTCGTCTGGCCCGCGGGCGCGACCGAGCCGCAGATCGCCGCCGCCACCGCGGCGCTGGCCGCGCTCGGGATCCTGCTGCGCTGATCCCCTCCATCGAAAGGACATCCCCATGGCGACCATGGACATCTTCGAAGGCGATGCCTTCTCGATCGTCGAGCTGACCCGCGCGCTGGAGAACATCCCCTACAGGCCCGCGATCCTGTCGGGCTCGGGTCTCTTCGGGCCGCGCGGCGTGCGCGCGCGAACCGTGGTGATCGAGAGCCGGGACGGCACGCTGTCGCTGATCCCCTTCTCCGAGCGCGGCTCTCCTCACGAGCAACAGGTGCCCGAACGCCGCGAGATGCGCGCCTTCGTCGTGCGCCAGTTCAAGAAGCAGGACGTGCTCTGGGCCTCGGAGATCCAGGGCATCCGCGACCACGGGTCGGAGACCGCCGTCCAGCAGGTGCAGACCGAGGTGGCGCGCAAGCTGGCGCGGCTCCGGAACGATGCCGAGGCCACCTTCGAGTTCCACCTCTTCAACGGCATCCAGGGCGTGGTGAAGGATCCGAAGGACGGGGCGACGGTGGTGAACTACTTCGCCGAGTTCGGCATCGCGCCGGCCGCCGAGGTGGACTTCGACCTCGACAACGCGACCCCCGCCTCGGGCGCGCTCCGCAAGCGCTGCCAGGCGCTGATCGAGAGCGTCGAGGACAGCCTCGGCGGGCTCGCGGCCGGCCAGGTCCAGCTGCGCGCCGAATGCGGCTCGGCCTTCTTCGCCGATCTCGTGGCCCACAAGGAGGTGCGCGAGACCTACCTCAACACTGCGGCCGCCGCCGACCTGCGCGGGCGCGTGGGCGAGGAGGTCGCCTTCGGCGGCATCACCTTCCGCCGCTACCGGGGCGGCCTCGGCTTCGGCGTGCCGACCGACAAGGCCTACTTCTATCCCGAGGGCGTCGAGGGCCTCTTCGAGATCTACTACGCCCCGGCCGACACCTTCGAGACGGTCAACACGCCCGGCCTGCCGCTCTATGCGCGCACGATCCCCGACCGCGACCGCGACGAATGGGTGCGCCTCGAGATCGAGAGCAACCCGCTGCCGATCTGCACCCGCCCGCAGGTTCTGCGCTCCGCGCGGAGGACGTGATGGGGGCCGTCGACCTGGCGCTCGACGCACTCTTCGCCGATCCGAACATCGGCCGGGACGCGGTCTACATCGCCGAGGGCGGCGCGCCCGTCCTGGTGCGCGTCGTCGCCCGCCGAGCGGACGCGGTCACCGGCTTCGGCGATGCACGGCTCTGGTCCGAGACCACCCGGATCGACCTGCGCGTGGCCGAGGTGCCAACCCCACGCCCCGGCGACCGCATCGAGATCGAGGGCGATGCCTTCCTCATCCAGGGCGAGCCCGTCCGCGACCGCG